>NZ_SRLV01000133.1:0-15946 GCF_006518205.1 Myxococcus sp. CA005
GGCGCGCGACGTCCACGTCCGGCGGGGGACGGGGGCCGTGCACGCGGTGCGTGACTTCGTTCAGGAGCGCGACGCGGCGGAGTTGCTTCAGGCCCGGTTGCCGCTCGACACGGCGGAGCCCGAGGAGCTGCCCTTCACCTTCCGCTTCACCAGCGCGCAGGGCGGCCTCGCGGTGCTCGCGGCCTGTGTGGAGCTGGAGCCGAAGCCGGAGCTGGAATGGGTGGGGGCGCCGGTGCGGCTGTTCCATGCCGCTGCGCCTCCGGCGCTGAAGGTCATCCTGGAGCGGAAGCGGGACTGGTTTGGCGTGCTGGGTGGGCTCTCCGTGGAAGGCGAGCGAGTGGAGCTGGCGCGGCTGCTCGATGCGGCGCGGCGGAAGGAACGTTTCGTCCAGGTGGACTCGACGTCCTACGTGGAGATTGAAGGCGCGCTGCGGGAGCACCTGGAGCGGCTGGCGGACCATGCGCATGCCACGCGCCATGGCCTGGAGGTGGGGCCTTCCGCGGTGGAGACGCTCACGGCGCTCCAGGACGCAGGCGCCGAGGTGGAGGCGGACAAGACGTGGCAGTCGCTGGTGGAGCGCATCTTCGCGGCGAAGGAGCTGAAGCCGCGGGTTCCTACGGGACTGAAGACGGCGCTGCGGGATTACCAGTTGGAGGGCTTCCGCTGGCTGACGCGGCTGGCTTCGTGGGGCGCGGGTGGGGTGCTCGCGGACGACATGGGCTTGGGCAAGACGGTGCAGGCGCTGACGGTGCTCCTGGACCGGAGCAAGCTGGGGCCCGCGCTGGTGTTGGCGCCGACGTCGGTGGCCTTCAACTGGATGGACGAGGCGAAGCGCTTCGCGCCGTCGCTGCGGATGACGCTGTTCTCGGACGCGGCGGACCGGGGCCGGACGTTGGAGCAACTGGGGCCCAAGGACGTGCTGGTGTTGAGCTATGGCCTGCTCACGCGGGACATCGAGCGGCTGTCGAAGCTGCGCTTCTCCACCATCATCTTCGATGAAGCGCAGACGTTGAAGAACGCGACGACGCACCGGTTCCGGGCGGCGCGGGCGCTCCAGGGGGACTTCAAGTTCGCGTTGTCGGGCACGCCGCTGGAGAACCACCTGGGCGAGTTGTGGAGTCTCTTCGCCGTCGTCTTCTCCGGGCTGCTCGGGAGCTGGGAGGCGTTCCGCTCGCGCTTTGCCGCGCCGATTGAGCGGGGCGTGGACCCGACGGCCGCGCCCGCGCTGGCTCGGGTGCTCCAGCCCTTCCTGCTGCGCCGGACGAAGGCGCAGGTGGAGGCGCAGCTTCCGCCTCGGACGGACATCCGGGTGCCCATTGTCCTCTCGTCGGAGGAGTGGGCGCTCTACGAGGACGCGCGGCTGGCGGCGCTCTCGGATTTGGAGACGCGCAAGCCGAAGATGAAGGAGCAGGAGCGGCGCATCGAGATTCTGGCGGCGCTCACGCGGCTGCGGCTCCTGGCTTCACATCCGCGGCTGTATGACGCCGGGTCGAAGCTGGAGTCGGCCAAGCTGGAGCGGTTCATGGAGTTGGTGCGGGAGCTCCGCGCGGAGGGGCATCGCGCGCTCGTGTTCAGCCAGTTCACCTCCCACCTGGCGCTGGTGCGCGAGGTGCTGGACGCGGAGGGGATTGATTACGAGTACCTGGATGGGCAGACGCCCGCGGGGGCTCGGGCGGAGCGGGTGCGCGCGTTCCAGGAAGGGGACGTGCCGCTGTTCCTGATTTCGCTCAAAGCCGGTGGCTTCGGGCTCAATCTCACGGCGGCGACCACGGTGATTCATCTGGACCCGTGGTGGAACCCCGCGGTGGAGGACCAGGCGTCCGACCGCGCGCACCGGATCGGGCAGGAGCGGCCGGTGACGGTGTACCGCCTGGTGACGCGGGGGACCATCGAGGAGCAGATGCTGTCGCTGCACGAGCACAAGCGCGCGTTGGTGGCGGGTGTCCTGGAAGGGAAGGATGCGGCGGGACGGTTGTCGACACAGGAGTTGCTGGGACTGTTGTCCCAGCGGCTGGCTCCGCCTGGGGAAGAGGAGGGGCCTCGGACTCGGCACTGATTCGGACTGTTGTGCTGGGCCCTGGGTGCTGCTGCCAGAACCCAAGTACGCATCGAGGTGCGAACCTCGGGGACGTGTGGACGACCTTGCCAGGAAGATTGCTGCTTGGCGCTAAAGCGTGATTCCAGGCGATCCATGCGAGGACAGGTCATCGCCCCTGATGTGGTATGCGCCTTCACTGTGCTGATGCTGGGGTGCTCCAGCGGCGCGGTCAGCCGGCGCAGTGCTGACAGTCGCGACGCTAATGCGCTGGCGTCCTGTACTGACAGCATGTCGTGATGCATCCAGCGCAATCTTGGCGTGCCCGAAGCGTGCGGACTCTCAGCGGCGGAGGCTGCCGTGCACATGGCGGGCATGGATGCGGCTGCGAAACACACCGTCAAGGATGTCAGCGAAGACGATGGTTGGAAGCAGCACTGTGTCGACTCATATGTCAGGTGCAGGGACCAGAAGAAGCCGTATTGGGTTGGAGACGGCTACGCTTGCTTCCGCAACTGCGAAGGCCAGCGTGAGTGGCCGTACGAACTCTGCTACCAACGATAGGGAATGCCATGGATGGCTTGAACTGGAACGATGTTCGAGACCTCTCCCGCCGTATTGCCCAAGGGGAGCCATTCGGGCTCACGGACTCGGCACGCGCGATACTGCTCAGGACGGCTCCTCAGGTTGGGATCGCCCCCGGTGATGCTGCGCAAGCGCTACAGTCTGAGTCTACCGCTGAGGAACTGTTGGCGGAAGTGTCGCGACGCATCAGCAATGGTTCGCGGCGTCTGTCTCGCACCTTGGCTGAAGTGGAGCGCTGCCGGGAAACTGGTGACGTCGACGGCGCTCGCCAGTTACTGGACGGCGTGCTCGCCGTGGAGGTGGTGCCGCACTATCAAGACATTCTGCGCGCGAATCTTGCTGCATTGGATGACGAGTCCTGACGGAGCAGGGGCAGGACTGACGCTACGCTCCCGTCGTGCTTTTGATGTGCCCTGGAACCAGCGCTGAATCAGTGTGCGTCACGACGACTTGCTCCAAGCCAGCCACTCAATCGCATCGGCGGCTTTGCGCCCGATGGTGTCACCCCATCCGGGCACTGGCGTCGAATCGCCGAGCAGTGCTTCGAGTGCCGGGATGAGCGGGGGATGTTTCGTCGCGCCGATTGCGAAGATCGCGTTGTAGCGGACCTCAAGTGACGGGTCTGAGAGCGCCTCCAGCAACGTCTTGACCGCGAGTTCGAACTCAGGCGAGTCGGCTTTCACCAGGTCGAACATGTAGGCGAGTCCCTCCGCAGCCTGTCCTCGTACCTTGGGGTCCTCGTTGTCGTCGGCGAGGATTCGCACCATGAGGCCCCATGTCCTGAGGTCGCCGTGCCAGGAGAGCGCGTGGAGGATTCCCTGTCGCGGCTCGGCCCTGTTTTCGACCTTGAGCAGCTCCAGCAGTTCCCCTGTCGTTGTTGGGTCCCCCGAAAGGAGTGTGGCCGCGTTGACGATGGCGCGCCGGTCGGAACCCACGATGTCTTTCATCGCGGCTCTGCGTTTCTCGCCGGAGAGTGGCTCTTTCTTGTTCTTGCTCAGTGTTGAGTTCCTTGTAAGGCCAGTTGCAAGAGGAGGTCAGTTCTCCATGGGAGGATGAAACTGAGGGAGAAGTCATCCCACCGCAGGCTCAGGAGCGCTTGGGCCTTTTCTGCCGAACAGGACTATGGCCAAGACTGGCGTCATGCCAAGGACGACATCGGAAGTTGCCGACCCGATGGAAATGCAATCGCCCTGTCCGCCGGACGTCGTGTAGCTCCCTCCGAATGAGGTCACCGCCGAGAGTACAAAGTTCACCACGACGGCGACGACGGTCCAACCGACCCAGTTGCCCCATTCCAGCGAGCGTGCCCTCAGTGATGACGCTGCGCTCGGTGAATAATCCATTCGCGGAGCATATCGCCTTTCTCTAGGTGACGGAGACGGACGGTCCTTGGCGGGTCGCGAATTCGCTGAAGCGAATGCCACGCAAGGAGAGGTGCTGCACTGCGGCCACCATGCGTTCGCTCGCCACGATGAGAGTAGGCCAGTTGTAGAGCCGGAAAAGATCTCGAGGAGCGGGCGTCGAATGAACGTCGAGAATTGGCGGCCGAGGTAACTCGTGTCGGGACACCCCACATGTCAGGCAGACAGGGCCCTCTCCTGGGGACACTCCATCAAGGTGCAGTCGGCCATGGAGTTCCAACTGCATGGCGAGCAGCTCGGGCGGGTTCTTTCCTCGGAACCGCACGTTCAGCGGGCAGCCTGACAGGCCATGAATGCCCGCGCCCTGAAGGCGCTCCACGGCTTCACGGCGGATGTATAGCGACCATGGGTTCTGCAGGAAGAGGTCGCCAAAGGTGCCGCTGCCCGTACCGGTGGGCGGGCCGAAATCGGCGCCTGGTTCCAGCCGAGCCCAGTCGGGCGCGAATGGACGAACCAAGTCCCTCAATCGGGAGAATTCCTCGAAGCCGACCTGCCGGCCTGGGTTTTCGAGCGCCTTGCGCTCCTGGAGGCCCGACAGGTCGACACATGGGTACTGGAGGCCAGCCCAGCCGCCTGCGGCTCCACATGTGTCGCAGGGGCTGACGCCTGGGAGTCCCCAGGGCGGCACGGCTCGTAGGTTTCCGGTGAACCCAGCGGCCCTGTCTTCTTCAACCACGTAGAACTTCAAGAGCCCAGCCTCCTCAGTCGGCCAATCTCAACGCTTGTAGTAGGGCATGACCTTCCCGGTCAGTTCAAAGCGGAAGATCAGGTCGCCGGCGTGGCGATAGATGACATCGGGGCGCGGAGGATGTGGATGGGCCTTGATGAACTGTGCCCACGCGTCATTCCATCGTCCCCCGCGCGGTCCGCCACCGTGAATGTACCGGTGGACATGCTCCGGAATCACCAACGTGAAGTCGTGAATCTTGATGCCGGCTCGCTGGAAGTAGAGCGCGAGGTCGGGGGCTTGGGGAAAGATGTGGTGCCTGACGTACCGGCCTGCCGGGAGTTGATAGACCGGCCGAACCTGGACGTGCGGGCGCCATGGGAATGTGATGACCGGCTGAGCTCCATTGCGTATGCCCAGGCGCACGCCCCAGCCTCTGCGCAGCGGCGGCCGAGCAACGGGCATGAGCGCAGGCTCGACCCGCGGCGCCACGTCTTCGCAGAGAAAGAAGGCGCACCAGCCCTCGTCACAAGCCAGGGAGACACATGGTGCGGCTTCGGTGGCCTCGCAAAGCTCCGCGTATTCCAGTTCCGCGATGCCACGTGGCGGATCTGGTGTGGGAGGAGCGGACGCGCAGGCGACGAGCAAACAACTCAGCACCAGCAATCGCAGAGTTGAAGCGAGTGTGCGCAAGAGTATGGGCCTTTCCGGACTCACGTCGTGCAGGCGTCAGTCGGAAGCTACCCCAAGCCCTACCTTCAAAGGCAGACCCATGCTGCTTGGCGTAATCGCTACCCGCGCGGAGCGGCGGCACGCGACAGCCTGTCGCGGACAGCGATACCCAGGCCGCTTTCCGCTGGAAGACACGCCACCAGCACGTCGTGCCCTTGTGTATCCGCCTCACGCAGCCGGGCGTACAGCACACGCGCGGCACCCGCGGGCTCATCCGGCACATCGAAGCGCGGCACGTCGGGTGGCAACGCAAGGCTCGCTGGTCCGAGGACACCCACGCGCAATCCCTGTCCGCGGAGTTCCTGGACGCGCGCTACAGCCTGCACAGGCTCGGTCAGCACCACGCCGGCACGCGGCGCGTAGTGTGACTCCAGCGAGCCTGACACGCGCACCTTGGACGAAGTCCTCACCGGCACCTTGCGTCCCAGCACCCGCTCCACGTCCTCCGCGGCCAGACCTCCGGGCCGGAGAATCGCGGGCTCATTCGAGCTCAAGTCCACGATGGTCGACTCCACCCCCACCGTGCACGGGCCTCCATCCAGGACGAGGTCCACGTCTCCGCCCAGGTCCTCCCGCACGTGCTCCGCCGTGGTGGGGCTCACCTTGCCGAACCGGTTCGCGCTCGGCGCGGCCAGCCCTCCACCCAGCTTTTGGAGCACTGCGAGCGCCACCGGGTGATTCGGCACGCGCAGAGCCACCGTGTCCTGCCCACCCGTGACGGCATCCGTGGCCCGCGCCGTGCGCGGCAGCACCAGCGTCAACGGCCCGGGCCAGAAGGCTTCGGCCAGCTTCCGTGCGGCCTCCGGGACCTCACGTGCCCACGTGTTCAGGTGCTCGACGCCTGGGATGTGGACGATGAGCGGGTGGGTGGCGGGGCGGCCCTTGATGGCGAAGACGCGGCGCACGGCCAGTTCGTCCTCCGCGTTGGCGGACAGACCGTAGACGGTTTCCGTCGGCAGGGCGACGACACCACCGTGCCGCAGCAATTCCACCGCGCGTTCAAGGGACTCTGGAGCAATCATGCGCCGCCGCACTGTCGCCCCAGGAGGGAACATGGGCAAGTCGCACGTCTTCGATGCTCGCACTCGGATGCCCGTCACGGCCAAGGACCTCTTCGCCTGGCATGCCCGGGAGGGGGCGTTCGAACGCCTGACGCCCCCCTGGGAACGGATGGAGGTACTGGAGCGCACCGGCGATGGCATCCGCACCGGCGCCCGCGTCGTCGTCCGCATGCGCGTGGGCCCCATCCCCCAACGCCTGGTGGCCGAGCACACCGCCTACATCGAAGACGCCATGTTCCAGGACACGCAGATGTCCGGCCCCTTCGCGAAGTGGGTCCACACCCACCGGATGTGGCCCGAACCCACGACGGGCACGTCCATCCTGGAGGACGAAGTGGAATACGTCCTCCCCGTAGGCACTCTGGGCAGCCTCTTCGGCGGAGGCTTCGCCCGGCGCACCCTGGAGCGGATGTTCGCGTATCGCCACCGCGTCACGCTCGAGGACCTGAAGCGTCACGCCGCCTTCGCGGGGCAGGGGCCGCTCACCATCGCCGTCACCGGAGCCTCGGGGCTGGTGGGCTCGTCGCTGGTGCCCTTTCTCACCACGGGCGGCCACACGGTGAAGCGCATGGTGCGCGGCAAGGCGGACCCCGCTCGGAACGAGGTCGCCTGGTCACCCGACACGGGCGAGGTGGACACCGACGCGCTCGAAGGCGTGGATGTCGTGGTGCACCTCGCGGGCGTCAACGTGGCCGGCCAGCGTTGGACCCCCGAGTACAAGGATGCCATCCTCAAGAGCCGCACCCAGGGCACTCGCACCCTGGCCGAAGCCCTGGCGCGGATGAAGCGCAAGCCGAAGGTGCTCGTCTCCGCGGGCGGCAGCAGCATCTACGGGGACCGCGGCGACGAAGTCCTCGCTGAGGAGAGCAGCACGGACGGGAAGGGCTTTCTCTCCCAGGTATCACGCGAGTGGGAAGCCGCCGCCGCGCCCGCCGAGGCTGCGGGCATCCGCGTGGTGCACCTGCGCATCGGCCCCGTCCTGGACGCGCGCGAGGGTGCCCTGGCGAAGATGCTGCCAGCGTTCCTCGCGGGAGGCGGCGGGCCCATCGGCTCCGGGCAACAATGGATGAGCTGGGTGTCGCTGGAGGACCTGCTCGGGCTCATCCACTTCTCTGTCTTCACCGACGCCGCGCGCGGCGCCATCAACGCCGTGGCGCCGGGGGCGGTGCGGCAGGCGGACTTCGCCCGGACGCTGGGCAAGGTGCTGCGGCGTCCGGCCGTCTTCCCGGTCCCCTCGCCCGTCGTGCGGACCCTCTTCGGACAGATGGGGCAAGAGGCGCTGCTGGATGGCGCGCGAATCGCGCCTCAGGCAGCCCAGCGGCTGGGGTTCGCCTTCCTCCTTCCTGACCTGGAAAGCGCGCTGCGCTTCACGTTGGGGCGCACGACGAAAGGCCCTGAATACCACCATTCTTAGCGAGTCCGGCGCTTGACAATCCCCTCCGCTACGCCAGAAGAAACGACGCATTCGAAGGGGAGAGGACACCTGATGATTCAGGTCGAAGGGCTGACCAAATACTACGGTGAGCATGCGGCGATCCGGGAGCTGGCCTTCACCATCAGCCAGGGAGAAGTCATTGGCTTTCTGGGCCTCAATGGCGCTGGAAAATCGACGACGCTGAAGGTCCTGGGGTGCGTGCTGATGCCGACCTCGGGGCGTGTCGTCATCGACGGCCATGACGTGGTGAGCAATGCCCACGAGGTCCGCCAGCGCATCGGCTACCTGCCGGACGTGCCTCCGCTCTATGACGAGATGACGGTGGGCGAATACCTGACCTACGTCGCACAGCTTCGCGGCGTCACGTCCCGGGACACCGCCAGCCGCGTGGGCGAGGCCGAGGAGAAGACGGGCCTGCGTGACGTCCACGGCGAGCTCATCTCCACGCTCAGTCACGGCTACCGCCAGCGCGTAGGCGTGGCGCAGGCGCTGGTGCACAAGCCCGCCCTGCTCATCCTCGACGAGCCCACCAGCGGGCTCGACCCCCGGCAGATTGTCGAGATGCGCGACGTCATCCGCGGGTTGAAGGGCGCGCACACGGTGCTCGTCTCCAGCCACATCCTCCCGGAAATCTCCCAGACGTGTGACCGGCTGCTCATCATCCACAAGGGGATGTTGGTGGCGCAGGGCACGGAGGAGGAGCTGGCGGCGAAGATGGGCGGCCGGGGCACCATCGAACTGGAGGTGCGCGGCGACAAGGCGCGCGCGGTGGAGGTGCTCCAGCGCTTTGGCTCGGTGGAGGTGGACCGCGCGTCGGACGGCTTGGTGGCGCTGACGGTGCGGGCCTCGCCCGACCAGCGGCCCCAGGTGGCGCAGGCGGTGGTGGGCGCGGGTCTGGAGTTGTTGCGGCTGGACCAGGGAGCCGGTCAGCTCGAATCCATCTTCTTGCGGCTGACACACGGCCAGGAGGCGCGCGCGTGAAAGCGCTGCTCATCGCCCGCCGCGAGCTGTCCGCCTATCTGCGCACGCTCAGCGGCTACGTCATCATCGCGGTCATCCTCGCGTTGAACGGCTTGTTCTTCAACGCATATGCCCTGGGGGGCGCCAGCAAGCGCTCCGCGGAGGTGCTGTCGCAGTTCTTCTATTACTCGAGCGGCTTCACCGTCGTCGCCTCGGTGTTCATCTCGATGCGCCTGCTGGCCGAGGAGCGTCAGACGGGCACGCTGTCGCTGCTGTACTCGTCACCGCTGCGCGACCGCGACATTGTCCTGGGCAAGTTCCTCGCGGGATTGGCCTTCCTCGCGTTGTACCTCCTGTGCACCGTGTACATGCCGCTGCTGGTGATGGTGAACGGCAAGGTGTCCTTCGGTCACGTGGCGGCGGGGTACTTCGGTCTGCTGCTGCTGGGCAGCGCGTCGCTGGCGGTGGGGACATTCGGCTCCGCGCTGGCGCGCAACCAACTGCTCGCGGCGATTACGTCCGCGGTGATGCTGGTGGCCCTCATCCTGTGCTGGCTCCTGGCACGCATCACCGAGCAGCCGCTGGCGGATGTCTTCAGCGCGATGTCGCTGTGGAATCAGCACTTCCCGCCGTTCCAGGCGGGGCTCATCCACGTGCGTGACGTCGTCTACTACCTCGTGGTCACCTACGTGGCGTTGTTCGCGGCCACGCGGGTGCTCGAGGCGCGGAGGTGGCGATGAGCGCGCGTCCTTCGAGCGGGGGGCTCCCCGTGACGCTGGCCTTCGTCTCGGGCCTGCTGGCGGTCTTCCTCGGTGAGCGGCTCTTTGGCATCGGCACGGGCCGCACTGTCCTGTCTGGCCTGGGCGTGGCGGTGGCGGTGGGCGCGCTGGGGTGGCGCTTCGCGCGCATGCGGTCGGCCAGCGCGGACCGGCGCGCCGTCGAGGCGTGGGTGTCAGGCCTGTACGGCGTGGGTCTCCTGGCCCTGGGGCTCTACTTCGTCCAGTCGGACGTGGGCACCGGGCTCTTCGGCGGCCCCTTGTCCCAGAAGGCGCCTCGGCTGGCGGTGTCGCTGGCGGCGCTCTTCCCGGCGTTGCTCGCGTGCTGCTTGCTGCCGCTGGCGATGGTGGAGGTCGCCGCCGCGGCGATGACGCGCGCACCCGTGCTGGAGACGGGCCGTGTCCGCAGCGCGCTGTATTCCGGGCTGGGGCTGGCCTTCGTGCTCGTCTTCGCCTTCGCGTCCATGTTCGTCGCCACCCAGGCCGATGTGACGTGGGACCTGTCCTACTTCCGCACCGCGAAGCCCGGCGACGGCACGCGCAAGGTGATTCGCGGACTCAATGAGCCGCTCCAGGTGACGCTCTTCTTCCCGCCCGCGAACGAGGTGGGCGAAGCGGTGGGGCAGTACTTCCGCGACCTGTCGGTGGAGAGTCCGGGCCTGCTCAACGTGGTGCGGCTGGACCAGGCGGTGGAGCCGGCTCGGGCGAGGTCGCTGGGCGTCCACAACAACGGCACCATCGTCCTGGCGCGCGGCGACCGGAAGGAGCCGCTCACGGTGGGCCTGGAAGTCGAGCGGGCGCGCGGCCAGCTCCAGCGGTTGGACCAGGAGGTCCAACGCCGCCTGCTGACGGTGGCCCGGCCTCGTCGGGTCGTCTACTTCACGTCCGGCCACGGTGAGCGCGCCGAGTCGCGAGCGGTGCCGGGCGAGACGACCCGCCCGTCCGTGGAGAAGCTGAAGGAGTTGCTGCGCGCGCAGAACGTGGACGTGCGGCCGCTCGGTGTCTCCGAGGGCCTGGGCACCGAGGTGCCGCGTGACGCCTCCGTGGTGGTGGTGGCGGGCCCGACGCAGGAGTTCCTCCCCGAGGAGCTGAATGCCTTGCGTGAGTACTCCGCGCGCGGTGGCCGGCTGTGGCTGGCGCTGGAGCCGGAGGGACCGGACTTCCAGCCGCTGCTGGAGCCCCTGGGCCTGAAGTACCTCAAGACGCCGCTGGCCAATGACCAGGTGTACTTCCGCACGTCGCGGCAGCAGAGCGACCGCGGCAACCTGGGCACGGCGACGTTCTCCTCGCACCCGTCCGTCACGTCGCTGTCGTCGTTGGCGGGACAGGCGCCGGCCGTCTTCCTGAGCGCGGGCGCCCTGGAGCAGATTCAGCCGTTGCCGGGTGGCATGGCGCAGGACGTGTCGGTGCGCGCGCACGGCGCCACCTTCGCGGACGCCAATGGCAACTTCACGTTGGACGCGGGCGAGATGCGGCGGCCCTGGCCCCTGGTCATCGCGGTGGAGAAGCCCGCGCCGGCCGGCCAAGCGGCGATGCGCGCCGTGGTGATGGCGGACGCGGACGCGGTGAGTGACTTGCTGATGGGCAACATGGGCAACGCGTACCTGGCGGTGGACACGCTGCGGTGGCTCACCGGTGAGGAGTCCATCTCCGGCGCCGTGTCCTCGGAGGAAGACACGCCCATCCAGCACACGCGGGAGCAGGACGTCCTCTGGTTCTACGCGACGGTGTTCCTGGGGCCAGCCCTGGTGCTGGCGGTGGGCTTCGTGACGACGCGCCGGCGGGGACGACGCGCGCCGCGCCCCGCGGTGGCGGGAGGTGAGCGATGAAGGTTCGGGACCTGGCCCTCCAAGGGGCCCTGGCGGCGGCCGCGTTGATCGCCGCGTTCGTTGTCTGGCAGCGCGAGCCCTCCGCGGGCCCGGGTGAAGTCACGGTGGTGGATGTCCCGGCGCGCGCGCTGGACAGCATCCGCTACGAGGACGACTCCCGCTTCGTGGACGTGTTCCGCGATGCCAGTGAGCGTGACCGGCTCTGGGTGCGTCTGGGCTACAAGGCCTCCAGGGCGGCCTCCGGCGGTGCGAACGCGGGCGCCACCGACGCGGGCGTGGCTCCACAGGCGGCGGACGCGGGCGGTGCCACCGCGGCAGTGGGCACGGACGCGGGCACCGGCGCCGCCGCGGGACAGCCGCCCGTAGCCGCGCGCGAGGAACCGCCACCGCCGCGCGAGCTGCGCGCCAACGAGGTGGCGGACAAGCTGTTCTCCCGCTTCGCGCCCATGCGCGCCATGCGGGCGCTGGGTGAGCTGGACGCGAAGAAGCAGGAGGAGGTCGGCCTGGCCACGTCTCCGCGCAAGCTGACGCTGACAGTGGCCGGCAAGGCGCGTGTGTTCGCCTTGGCGTCGCCTCCGGGCGGCTGGGGGACGCCGTACCTGCGCAGCGAGGAGGACGGCCGCGTGTACCTGCTGGGCCCGGCGATGCTGCCGGACCTGGAGAACGCGAACAGCCGTCTGGTGGACCGCCGGCTGCACACCTTCGACCTGGGTGACTTCGACGCGGTGACCATCCGCGCGGGGGGCGCCACCCGTGCCTTCCAGGCCACGGGCAAGGCGCCCGGCCCGGTCGTCCTGGCGCCGGAGGACGCACCGGAGCGGCCGGACGACTTCGCGCGCAACTGGCATGACCGCGTGTGGCGGATGATGCCGGTGGACCTGCTCGGCCGCGACGAGCCGCTTCCCGGAGGCGAGCCGCAGGAGTCCTTCCGCGTGGACTACCTGCGCGCGGGCCGGGCCGTTGGCCACGTCATGGTGGTGAAGGGCGAGGGGGGCTTCTACGCCCGGACCGAGCACACCACGGGCTGGGCCCGGCTCCACTCCGGGATGGACGCGCTGGCGGAAGAGGCGGTGCGGGTGACGGCGCCCGTGTCCACCGCTTCAGGGAAGTGATGCGTCCTCGTCACGCAGGCCCAGGTGCACGTCCACGAAGCTGTACGGCGCCCAGGGGCCGGTGAAGCGGAACGTGTACGTGTCCGAGCGCGCGGCCAGGGAGCGGACCTTCTCCTCGAAGGGCTCCAGCCGGGGCCGCTCGACGAGGAAGGCCGCGTTGAGCAGCATCCGCTCGCCCACGGGGGGATGCTCGCGCATGGCGGCGGCTCGGGGGCGCAGGCCCTCCAGCAGCGCCCGCATGTCACGCCCGGCGCGGTCCTCCACGGCGGCCTCCAAGCGGCGCTCGTGCTCGGCCTCCGGCTCATCATCGCGCCGGAGAAGCTGGGCGTCTTCCAGCACCAACCGCTGGGCGAGGTGCTCGCGGTGCCAGAGCACCTTCAGGCCCAGCTCCACCTTGCCCTCCAGCGCGTCCAGCACGCCGGACAGTTCGCCCTGGGCCGTGCGCAGTAAAGCTCGTACCTGGGCCTCGGACGCCATGACGGTGCCGAAGGCCACGGGAATCACGGTGTGCTCACGGAGCAGGGTTTCGGTGACGCGCTGGTGCCCCAGCAGGTGCGCTCGCGTCGGGTCCACCACGCGGCCTGGCGCCACGGACACCAGGGCCGCGAGGCCCGCCTCGCTCACCGCGTACACCTGCGCGGGAACAATGCCCAATCCGATGCGCCCGACGTCCAGGGGCGCGGTGTCACGGACGATGCCGTAGAGATACCGGGGCCCGTCGGGCGTCACCGTCTCCGCCGTGGGTGGCGAAGGCCGGGCGGCCTGGGCCGGGCGGCTGTCGCCGTGAGCCGCCCCCTTCCGGGGCCGTGTCGTCCGGGACATGGTGCGCTTCACCTCGCCGATGCGCCTCCGTGGGTGGCGAGCACGCGGCGGACTTCATCCACCAGCGCGTCCGGCAGGCAGGGCTTGGTGACGAAGGAGTCGCAGCCCGCGCCCTTGGCTTCGTCGGACTGCCCCGTCATCGCATGGCCCGTGAGCGCCACCACGGGGATGGCCCGCGTGCGGTCGTCGCCCTTCAGTCGCCGTGTCGCCTCCCAGCCGTCCATGATGGGCAGCGACAGGTCCATGAGGATGATGTCGGGCCGCAGCTCGAAGGCCTTGTCCAGCGCCTCCTGGCCGTTCTTGGCCTCGGCGACGCGGAAGCCCGAGAACTCCAGGTACTCGGCGTACATCTCCCGGGCATCTTGATAGTCGTCAACGACCAGCACGAGGGGCTTCGGGGTCTCAGATGGGTTCATCATGCGCGCCTCGCGCGTCTGGGAAAGTGCAGGGTGAATGTCGAACCCTCGCCCTGGGTGCTCTGGAGGGTGACGCGCCCCCCCAGCATGGTGGCCAGGCGACGGCAGATGGAGAGCCCCAGACCCGTGCCTCCATAGGCCCGGGTCGGAGAGCTGTCCACCTGCTGGAAGTCCTCGAAGATTTTTTCCTGGTTCGCTGGGTCGATGCCAATGCCCGTGTCCGTCACCGAGATGGTGAGCGTGGACGTAGCAGCCACGTACTCCGCCTGCACCTGCACTGAGCCTTCGTGCGTGAACTTCAACGCATTCGACAGGAGATTGAGGACGATTTGTTTCACCTTCTGCCGGTCACTGTACACCGCCGGCACGCGCGGACCGAGGTGGGCGCTCACCGTCAGCTTGCTGCGCGCGATGATGGGGTCCATCTCCGCCATCACCTCTTGGAGCAGCTCCGGGATGCCGAAGTCCGACAGGTTCAAGGGCATGCGGCCCGCTTCGATGCGGGTGATGTCCAGAATCTCGTTGATGACCTCCAGCAGGTGTCTGCCGTTGGAGTCGATGCGCGTGAGGTTCCGCTTCTGCGCCGGGTTCAGTTCGCCGGACACGCCCTGCAGCAGCATGTTCGTGTAGCCGAGGATGGCGTTGAGCGGCGTGCGGAACTCATGGGACATGTTGGCCAGGAACTGGGACTTGGCCGCGCTGGCCTGCTCCACCTGGATGGCCTGCCGGCGCAGCATCTCGTTCTGTTCGGCCAGCTCCGCGGTGGCGGCCTGCACGCGCGCCTCCAGGTGGACGGAACCTTCCTTCACCCGCTCCAACAGCCGCGCCTTCTCCAGCGCCTCGCTGCGGTCGTGGAAGAGGGTGACGATGCCCGTCAGCTCACCGGAGTCGCCCAGGACCTTGTTGGCCACGGCCTCCATGGGGAGCGTGGCGCCCGTGGCCGGGTCCACCAGCCCGAGCTGTCCGCGCCAGCGGGGCCGGCCTTCCGCGTCCAACAGGTTGGCGAGGAACGACGAGAAGCTCGCGTTGTTGGAGCGCAGCCGCCGCAGCGCCGCCTCCCCACTGTCGGGGTGCGTGGCGAAGAGCTTCTCCGCCGGGCTGTTCATCATCACCATTCCGCCCGCCGGGTCGGACAGGATGAGGGGGTCCGGCACGGAGTCCAGCACGCGGTCCAGCCGGTGACGCTCGCTGCGGGCCTCCCGCTCCGTGTCGCGCAGGCGCCGGTAGCTCTCACCCAGCGCCTGGGTGGCGCGGCCCAGGTCCGTCACGTTGCGCATCACGCTCACCAGTGACTCGCGGCCATCCGGCTGGAGCACGGGTGTGCTGACGACCTCGAAGAGCAGGTCGATTCCCTCCACCGGGTCCACCAGCGGGACTTCCCGGCGGCGCACGGTGGACGTGTCACCGCTGGCGAAGCTGGCCAGCGCGGAGGAGAACACCTGCCGGTTGAGCTCCGTCGCCCGGCGGCGGCCTTCGCTCGCATCCGGTCCGGCCACCAGCAATACCTCCGCGCGGGCGTTGGCGATGTGGGGCCGTCCCTCCAGGTCCGTCAGCAGCACGGGGTCCGCCACGGTGTCGATGATGCGACGGAGCAGCTCTCCGCCCGCCACCTCACGGTCCTCCGTGGGCAGCATGGCGGCCAGCCGGGGGCCGACGTGCGCGCTCACCCAGGCTGCGTCCGGCGTCAGCGTGGGGCCGTCCGCGGACAGCAGCAACAGGCCCGCGGCGGGCGCTCCAGGACGGCCCAGGGGTACCGCGATGCACCCCACGGCTGGGAGTGGGGCGCAGGGGGCGGCGAAGAAGCGAGGCGCCCCCTGCGTCAGCGTCTCCGCCAGGGGATGGGAGGTCTCACCGGGCTGGAACGCCAGGGCGTCACGCTGGGCCTCGGAGAGGTTCCGGGCCGCGAGGCAGACCCACCTTTCCGTGCCGCTGTCGCGCGCGAGGCAGGCCGCGACGTCCGACGGCCGCTCGCGGGTGAGCCACGCCACCACGTGCTGCGCGCACAGACGTGGCTCGTCGCAGGCGAGCAGGTGCTCGGCCAGGGCGAGCCGTGCTTCGACGTCTGGCTCGGGGGTTGGGGTGGGCAGTGCGGTGG
>NZ_SRLV01000134.1:0-15665 GCF_006518205.1 Myxococcus sp. CA005
GGGTTGGACGGTGGCGGTGGCGGCTTGGATGGTGGGGACGGGGGCGGTCGCGTTTCCGGTGCAGGTGCCGGATGGCGCCCAGGGCGAGGGGCCGGAGGTGACGGAGCTGCGCGCGAAACTGGCCGAGCGCGACGCCGAGTTGAAGGCGACCCTGGCGAAGCTGCACCTCTACGAGGATGAGGCCCACTACGCCGAGGCCGAGGCCCTGGGCATCACGGAGATGGTGAAGGCCTCTGGGCTCCCCGCCCGGCAGCAGCGCCGGCTGGCGGTGGCCATCGTCCGCGAGGCGGCTCGCAACGACATCGACCCGCTCCTGGTGGTGGCAGTGATCCGCTGCGAGAGTTCCTTCAACAACTACGCGGTCTCCCACGTCGGGGCCATGGGCCTGATGCAGGTGATGCCGGACACCGGCACCTGGCTGGCGGACAAGGCCGGCCTGCAACTGGGCCGCACCAGCAACCTCTTCGACTCGGAGACCAACGTGGAGCTGGGGACCGCGTACCTGGCGGACCTCATCCAGCGCTTCGGCACCGTGGAGAAGGCCCTGGTCGCCTACAACGCCGGCCCCGGGCTGGCCCGCCGCATCCTGGCCAAGAAGGAAGCGCGCACGAAGTTCCTGGCCGGCTACCCCGCCAAGGTCGTGAAGGAATTCCGCAAGCTGAAGGCCGCTCAGGAGAAGCAGCTCACTCTGCGAGAGGCCCAGAAGACGAATGGCCAGAAGAGCTGAGCGCTGAGCAACAAGCCATGCGACGGCTGCACGACAGTCGCGAGAAAGTTGCGATGTGGGGGGTAACCAAACGCGCGAACCCTGTGCACTGTGCGCCGGGCGGGAGAACCCCACGGGTCCTCCGTGGAAGGACGGAAGCGATGACGCTCCAACCAAGGCTCCGCGCCAACTTGGAGAGCACAGCAATGTCGGGGCTACAGATCCACCGTGAGGAGTCCGCAGGTTCCGTGACGCTGCGACTGGAAGGCACGCTGGACGGCAAGACGGCGGAAGAGGTCCGGACCTCTCTGAGCGCCCTGAGTGGGTGTGAGGTCGTACTGGACTTCGCCCACCTGCGGGAGTTCAAGGACAGCGCCGTGGGAGTCCTGACGCGAGGCCTGGTGGAGCGCCCCGTCCAACTGCGCGGCCTGGCCACTCACCACGAGCGGATGTTCCGGTACTTCGGTGTGGGCACAGGGACGTCGCCGCGCCCTGCCTACTACACGCCCGAGGACGTCTTCCTGGCGTAGGTACTTCGCCGCCTCGGGAGGGAGGGAGCGTCCGCGCTGCAAGCCCGGACGCGAAGCGTGTTGGCAATCGAGGGAGTCGGCTACAGTGGAGGCAGATGAACCAGCCTGCCCGCGCCCTCTCCCCGGTGCCTTCCCCCGCAAACGCGCGCTCGGCGATGGAACGCATCGCCACCCAGCTGGGCCGCGCGGTGCAGGGAAAATCCTCCCAACTCCAGCTCGTGGTGACGTCCCTGGTCGCCGGCGGCCACGTGCTGCTGGAGGACGTCCCGGGCGTGGGCAAGACGACGCTCGCCGAGGCCCTGGCCAAGGCCTGTGGCCTGAGCTTCGCCCGCGTCCAGTTCACCGCGGACCTGATGCCCGCCGACGTGCTGGGCGCCCAGGTCTTCCACGCGCAGACGGCCACCTTCCAGTTCCGTCCCGGTCCCCTCTTCCGGCAGCTGGTGCTGGCGGATGAGCTGAACCGCGCCCCGCCGCGCACCCAGTCCGCGCTGCTGGAGGCCATGGCCCAGGGCCAGGTCTCCCTGGACGGCGCCACGCACGCGCTGCCCGCGCCCTTCACGGTGGTGGCCACGCAGAACCCGGTGGACTTCTCCGGCACCTACCCGCTGCCGGACTCGCAGCTGGACCGATTCATGGTGCGCATGTCCCTGGGCCACCCGACGCCGGAAGTGGAGGCCGGGCTGCTCGTCACCCGCGACGGCACACCGCCGCTGGACGCGGTGGAGACCGTCTCCGAGCCCGAGGAGCTGGCGTCCCTGCGCTCGTTCGCCGCGGCGCTGCGGTTGGACGCGTCGGTCGCGGACTACGTGGTGCGGCTGGCCACGGCCACGCGCTCGCACGGCGACCTGGAGCGAGGCGCCTCCACCCGCGCGGTGCTCGCGCTGGGCGCGGCCGCACGGGCCCACGCGCTGTGGGACGCCCGGGACTTCGCCACGCCCGGTGACGTCCGCGCGGCGCTGGTGCCCTGCTGGGCCCACCGCATCATGCTGCGCAGCGCCGTGCAGGGCGTGTCCGCGCGCGACGAGGCGGCGCACCTTCTGGAGGAGATTGCCCGAAAGGTCCCGGCGCCCCGGTGAAGCCCCGGCTGCCGTCATGGTGGGCACGGCTTCGCTCGCGGCTCCGCCCGCCGCGCACCCTCAGGGTGACGCGCATCGGACGCACCTATCTGGTGGTGACGTTCGGCGTGGGCCTGGGTGCGCTCAACACCGGCAACAACCTCCTCTACCTGCTGCTGGGCCTGCTGCTGAGCATGGTGGTGGTGTCGGGCGTCCTGTCCGAGCGCTGCCTGCGCTATCTGTCGGTGCGGCGCGTGGGCGCGGACGCGGCCTTCGCCCAGGAGCCCTTCGCCTTCCGGTGGGCCATCTCCCGCGGCCAGGGCCACGCCTTCGCCCTCACGCTGTCGGAGGCGGACTCGCCGCTCACCGGCGCGGGCGGCGTGGGTTACCTGCCCGCGGGCGTGGACCACGTCGTGCGAGCGGACCTCACCGCGCCCCAGCGTGGGCCCGTGCTGCTCACGGGCGTTCGTGTCACCACCACCTGGCCGCTGGGGCTGTTCGCCAAGACGCGCACCTTTCCGCTGGAAAACACGCTGCTCATCTACCCGCGGCGGACCTACGCCTGCCAGGACCCGGGCGCGCCGGAGCAAGGCCCCGTGGGTGACGCGGGCAACCCCCGCCGCAATGACGGCAATGGGGACCTGAGCGGCCTGCGCGAGCTGGCGCCGGGTGAGGACGCCCGGCGCATCCACTGGATGAAGAGCGCCTCCGCCGGGAAGCTGCTGCGCGTGGAGCGCGAGCACGAGGAGCGGCGCACCTTCGTGCTTTCGGTGGCGGACGGACTCGACGCGGAGGCGCTCGAGCGCCGCTGCGAGGAAGTGGCCGCCCTGGCCCACCGGCTCATCGAGGAAGGTCACGAGGTGGGCCTGGACACGCCGGAGGACCGCATCCGGCCCGCCGCGGGCGCGGCCCAGGAGCGGCGCCTGCTGCGGGCGCTGGCGTGGCTGGGACACGAGCGCCCTCGCGGTGGCGAGGAGGCGGCATGAGGAAGGGCACGCGGCTGAGGCTGGTGCTGCGAGACCTGGGCTCCGGGTCCGCCTTCGCCTCCATGGCGGTGTCGGGCCAGCTCCCCATCTGGTCGCTGGTCCTCTACGGCGTGGCCCAGGTGGCCGCGCTGGCGGGGTGGCGCCCCTTCGCCAACCGGGTGAAGCTCACCGCGCTGCTGCTGCTGGCCGTGGCGCTGACGCTGGGCACGAACGTGCTCGCGGGCTCGCTCAACCTGGTGGTGGCGGCCTGTGCCTTCGCTGGCCTCATCTCCGCGCAGCGTCTGCTGTCCACGCCGGACGCGGCCACCGACGGCCAGGTCCACCTGTCCGGCCTGTTGATGGTGGCGGGCGGCGCGGCGCTCTCCGGCGAGCTCGTCTACGGCCTCTTCCTGATTGTCTTCGGCGTGCTGGCCAGCATCGCCCTGGCGCTGGGCGTGGTGGAGTCCGCGGTCCCCGAAGGCGAACCGGTGCCGGTGCGCGCGGTGATGGGCCCGCTGGCCACGGGCGTGGGCTTCGCCGTGGTGGGCGCGGTGGCCTTCTTCATCCTCTTCCCCCGCCTCAACTGGAACATGATTGGCCCCAGCGCCTCGCCCGGCCTGGGCGTGGCCACCGCGGGATTCTCCAACACCGTGCGCCTGGGCGGCGCGGGCACCATCAAGGGCAACCCGCGCATCGTGCTGCGCGCCACCCTGACCCCGGACCCGGAGAAGGAAACGCTCGACGCCTACTGGGTGGGCCGCACCTATGACGTCTTCGACGGCATGGAGTGGTCCAACGCGCGCGCCACCAGCAACGGCTCCGAGTTCATGACGACGCTGCGGCCGGGCCAGGAGAACCTGGTCCACCAGCACGTGGAGCTGATGCCCGCGTACGGCGCGCGCACGCTGGTGGCGCTGGAGACGCCCTCGCGGCTGGGCAACGCCGTGGCCAACACGCAGGTGGGCTCCCGGCGCACGCAAATCCACGAACTGGGCGGCGGCGAGGTGCGCTTCCGCGACTCCGGCATCTCCTATTCATATGAGGCCTACAGCCTCCCGCCCGGCGCCAGCGGCGACGACGTCCAGGACCTGCCCCCGGAGGAGCAGGACGCCCTGCTGTCGCTGCCGGAGGGGCTGGACGTCCGCGTCGGCCAGACAGCCGCGCGGGTGCTGAATGGCGAACGCGACCCGCTGGCCGCCGCGCGGAAGCTGTCCGCGTGGCTGCAACGCGAATACAGCTACACGCTGGAGTTGAGCGGCGACGTGCCGGACCCGGTCGCCGACTTCCTCTTCCAGCGCAAGCAGGGACACTGCGAGCACTTCGCCACCGCGCTCACGTTGATGCTGCGCACCCAGGGCATGCGGGCGCGGCTGGCCACCGGCTTCTTCGGCGGCGAGCGCGTGACGGGTGGCTACGTGGTCCGCGCGGGTGATGCGCATGCCTGGACGCACGTGCTGGTGCCAGGGCGCGGCTTCATCACCGTGGACGCGACGCCGCCGGCCCACCGCGCGAGCCAGTCCCCTCGCCTGCTGGAGCAGCTCATCAACTTCTATGAAATCGTGGAGTCGCAGTGGCGTGACGTCGTCCTGGACTACAACTTCCGCGATCAACTGACGGTCGTCCGCTCGCTCACTCGCTCGCACGAGGTCCCGAAGAAGGACGAGCCGGCCAGCCGCGCGCCGCCCCCCCGGGCCTTTGGTGCCGCGCTGCTCGCGGCCGCCGCGGCCTATACCGCCTGGCGGTTGCTGACGCAGTTCCTGTCGCGTGAGCGGCCCTTGGAGGCCACGCGCTTCGTGGACGCGGTGGAGGCGCAGCTCGCCTCCGCGCGAATCACACGCGTCGACGGTGAAACATTGGAAGCACTGGACGCTCGGCTCGCCCGGGAGCGGCACCCGCTGTCCCCCGCCCTGACGCCCGTCACCCGGCGCTACCTGGAAGCCCGCTTTGGCGGTCGCCCGCTCCAGCAGGGAGAGGCGACGCGGCTGCTGACGGACTTGAGACGCGCTGTTCTCACGGAGTCCCAGCACGTCGCCAGCGAGGGTACTCGCCCGCCCCAAGCGCGCGCTTCCTGACACCCGGACCTCGGTCCTCGCGCCTGGCCGCCAGGCCGCCCACCGCGCGTGCCGGCGGCCCGGGTGTGTCAGCGGCCTGAGGCGTCGTTACGCCTTTTCCCGCGGGCGGCCACGTCGTGTGACGGGCATCGCTCCAATGGCCGCGCCCTCACAGGGAGCACGGCCCTGCGCAGCCCCCGGGAGGCTTGAATGCGAACAGTTCTGAAGCTCCTACAGCTAGCGCATCCGGCGATTCATGCCGGTGCGACGTAACGGTTACAGGATTGCGGCGCTGTATGCGCCGCTGGAGCACGCCAACCCCTCGCAGACATTGGGAATGGCCCTTCGGGGCAGGTTGGCATTTCTGTTGCTCAAGTTCCCTTCGTCACGTCGTCAGACGAAATCCATCCATCCCGGCCTCCCGTGAGGCCCACCGGCGGAGAAATCATTCATGCAGGCATCCACCGAGCAGTCGTCCAACTCCGGCTCCCTGGCGATGTACCTCTCGGAGATCAACCACTACTCCCTCCTCAAGGTGGAGGAGGAGCAGGAGCTCGCGCGCCGCTTCCTCAAGGGCGACCTGGCGGCCGGGCACCGGATGGTGACCGCCAACCTGCGCTTCGTGGTGAAGGTCGCCTATGAGTACCGCTCATACGGCATCAAGATGTCGGACCTCATCCAGGAGGGGAACATCGGCCTGATGAAGGCCGTGCAGAAGTTCGATCCGGACAAGGGCATCCGCCTCATCTCCTACGCGGTGTGGTGGATTCGCGCGTACATCCAGAACTACATCCTCAAGAGCTGGTCGCTCGTGAAGCTGGGGACCACCCAGGCGCAGCGGAAGCTGTTCTTCAGTCTGGCCCGCACGCGCCGCGAGCTGGAGAAGTTTGGCAGCGGTGACGCCGCGGTGAACGTGGATGACATCGCCCGCCGGCTCCACGTGAAGCCGGGCGAGGTGCGGGAGATGGAGCAGCGCATGGGGGGCCGGGACCTGTCGCTGGACGCGCCCATGGGCGAGGACGGCGGCAACAGCCACGTGGACTTCGTGGTGAGCGCCGCGGCCCCGCAGGACGACGAGTTCGCGGACAAGGAGGAGGCGGGCCTCATCAACGCCCGCGTCCGTACCGCGCTGATGCGCCTGGATCCGCGTGAGCGCTTCATCATCGAGCAACGCGTCATGAACGAGCGCCCCATGACGCTCAAGGAACTGGGTGAGCACTTCGGCTTCTCGCGCGAGCGCGCCCGCCAGTTGGAGATTCGCGCCAAGGACAAGCTCAAGTCGGAGCTGGCCGCGCTCATGGCCGAGGTGGACCCCGAGGCCGTCGCCGCCCAGCAGTGAGCCGGGACTGACCCGGCCCGGCGACCCGGCATTCCGGGGCAAGCCCGCATCAAGGCGCCTCCGCCCTACTGGCAGGGGCGCTTGTCATTTGAGGGCGTTGTTTCACCGCCAGCCGGGGGCCTGCTAGAAAGGGCCGGTTTCCCTTTGAAGGAGCCCCCCGCTTGGCCCACGGTTCGCCGCCGATCTCCGAGGATCGCGTCCCGGTCGCGCAGACACTCGCGACAGTCGCCCATACCCCGTACGTCCCCCCCGACAAGTCTCCGGCGGAGATGACGATGCGAGCCCTGGTGCTCGGCTCGGTGTTGGGCATCGTGTTCGCCGCCTCGTCCGTGTACCTGGCCATCAAGGTGGGCCTCACGGTCTCCGCGTCCATTCCCGTCGCGGTGCTCTCCATCGCCATCTTCCGGGCCCTGGGCAACTCCAGCATCCTGGAGAACACCATCGTCCAGACGACGGGCTCGGCCGGTGAGTCGCTCGCCTTCGGTGTGGCCGCCGCGCTCCCCGCCCTGCTGCTCCTGGGCTACGACATCAGCCTCACCCACGCCTTCCTCACGGCGGCGCTGGGCGGCGTACTCGGCGTGCTGATGATGATTCCGCTGCGCCAGGGCCTCATCGTCCAGGAGCACGGCAGGCTGCCCTACCCGGAGGGCACCGCCAGCGCGGACGTGCTCATCGTCGGCGAGCAGGGCGGCACCAACGCCCGCACCGTCATCACCGGCTTCATCGTGGGCGGTGTCTACAAGCTCGCCTACTCCGGCATGAAGCTGTTCCGCGAGGTCCTGAGCACGCCGCTGCAGGGGCTCAAGAGCGCGACCGTCTCCACCGAGGTGAGCCCGGAGCTGCTGGGCGTGGGCTACATCATCGGCCCCCGCGTGGCGGCCATCACCTTCGCCGGTGGTGTGCTGAGCTACCTCATCCTCATCCCGGCCATCTCGTTCTTCGGCAGCGGGCTGGAGACGCCGCTGCTGATGCACAACGGCCAGCTCATCCGGGACATGTCGCCGGACCAGATTCGCAATGCGTACGTGCTCTACATCGGCGCGGGCGCCGTGGCGACGGGCGGTCTCATCAGCCTCATCCGCTCGCTGCCCACCATCGTCGGGGCCTTCAAGCGCAGCCTGGAGACGCTGAAGGCGTCGCGGGGCCAGGGCGCCATGCCGCAGCTGCTGCGCACGGAGCAGGACCTGCCCATCACCGTGGTGCTGGGAGGCAGCGCGCTGCTGGTGCTGGCCATCTGGCTGGCGCCGCCGCTGGAGGTGAACCTCATCTCCGCCATCCTCATCGTCATCTTCGGCTTCTTCTTCGTCACGGTGAGCGCGCGCATCACCGGTGAGATTGGCAGTTCGTCCAACCCCATCTCCGGCATGGTGGTGGCCACGCTGCTCATCACCTGCCTCGTGTACCTGCTCATGGGCTGGACGTCGTCCGAGGACCGCTTCATGGCCCTCACCACGGCGGCCATCGTCGGCATCGCCGCGTCCAACGGCGGCACCACCGCGCAGGACCTCAAGACGGCCTTCCTGGTGGGCGGTACGCCCCGGCGCCAGCAGTTGGCGCTGTTCGTCGGTGTGCTCACCAGCGCGATGTTCATCGGCCTGGTGCTGGTGACGCTCAACCGCGGCGCCACCGTCACCATCCCCGAGCCCCACCCGGGCGTGAAGGTGACGGAGTTCTCCAACGAGACGCGCGTCCAGCACACCTTCTCCTGGGCCGTCTCCGCCGACGCGCTGGCGGCCCGCGGCCTGGACGAGGCGGCGCTGCGCAAGGCCGTCTGGGCGCAGGGCTACGAGCTGAACACGCAGAGCGGCGCGATGGAGCTGCGCAGCTGGCGCGACGTGTCCTCGCAGGACCTGGGCGCGGTGACGCTCAACGTCTCCAGCGGCGCCCCCATCAAGGTGGCGGACCTGGGCGCCGTCACGGACGGCCCGAAGCGCACCTACAAGGAAGGCTACGTGCGCGGCGCGGACACGCCGGTGCCCGCGGGCAAGTACCTGCTCGATGAGTCCGACACCATCCAGTACGTGGTGGACCCGGGCATCGGCGGCCGCATCAGCGTCTATGAAGGCCAGCAACTGACGCGCTACGCGGCGCCCAAGGCGCAGCTGTTCTCTCTCATCATCGACGGCATCCTCACCCAGAAGCTGCCGTGGGACCTGGTGCTCCTGGGCGTGTTCATCGCGCTGATGCTGGAGCTGTGCGGCGTGTCCTCCCTGCCCTTCGCGGTGGGCGTGTACCTGCCCATCAGCAGCAGCGCGCCGCTCTTCGTGGGCGGCATGGTGCGCTACTTCGTGGACCGCATCCGCGGCGGCGAGTCCGACTTCTCGCCGGGCACGCTGCTCTCCTCCGGTTTCATCGCCGGTGGCTCCATCGCGGGCGTGCTCATCGCCTTCCTGGAAATCGCCACCGACGGAGCAGGCACCCGCGCGCTGAACCTGCCTGCCCTGCTGGGCAACCAGGGCGGCCTGGGCGGCTTCCTCAACATGGTGGGCGAGAGCGAGCACGCCCACCCGCTGTGGTCCAACCTCTGGGGCCTGCTCTTCTTCGCCGGCCTGACGCTGTTCCTGCTGCGCTCCGCCCTCAAGGGCCAGAGCGCCGCCATGTCACCGCCGCCGCAGAAGGAGGCGTAGGCCACGTGCCCGGGCCTCCTCCTGGGGGCCGGGTGAAACACCGCTGAGACACCCGGGGCGGCGAGGAGCAATCCTCGCCGCCTCGCTCATTTCCAGAGCGGGTGCGGCGTGCCTCCTGAAACCCCGTCCAGGAGGCGGCGAGCACCCACCCGGGCCGTCTCGCTCAGAGCGGCGAGTGGGAGGACGGCACGGGCTCGGGCCGCACGGAGCCAGCGGCCGCCGCGGCCTCCGCGCACACGTACTCCGTGCGCAACGGCGCGACGATGCCGAAGGTCGCCGCGTAGACGACGGGGCTCCACCACGGCCAATACACATCCACGCGGGAGAAGCCGTGCTGGCACTCCGGCGCCACCACGTTCGAGGTCGTCAGTCCGGCGACCAGGCTCACTCCGGTCTGCTCGTCGGGCGCTCCTCCGCGCGGCGCTCCGGAACGGAGGCTCATCCGGAAACACCCCGTCAACGAAACCAGCAGCAGCGAGCACGTCAGCCACCGCGCCATGGACGTCGCCCCGTTCCGGCGGATGACGCATTTGGCAACACAACCAGGAATCCCCGTCATTCTCATGCCCCGTCACGCGGACGTCACCCAAGCCATGAGACTTCCACGGACCGTCTCCTGGGTGGCCGTCCAAAATCGGGTTAGGCTCGGGTGACAGCATGGCCCACCCCCCTAAAGCCATCCAGGAATCCAACGCGGAGCCCCAGCTTTCGCCTGAGGCACGTGAGAAGGTTGAGTTGGCGAAGACGTTCGCCTTCCACCTGCTCAAGGGCATCAAGCAGATCGGGATGTATCGCCACAACGAGTCGCGCTTCCCGGAGTTCCTCGGGAAGGCGCTCGAGTCGATTGCCACCTACACCGACAAGTTCGGTCCCCTGTCGATGAAGGTGGAGCAACAGAACTTCCTGCTCCTCGGCGAGTCGCTGTTCTCCGAGGACACCCCGCTGCCCTACAAGTTCTTCCGCGACGGCATCCGGCAGCTCATCTTCCGCCCGGGTCTCACGGTGGAGGAGATGACCACCTTCACGCTCATCGCCCTGTCCGAGCCGGAGCGCGGCGCGGAGGACGTGCTGGCGCAGCTGTGGCGCGCGAGCATGGAGCACGTGGAGTACGTGGTGGTGGAAGGCTTCTCCATGGAGAACGCCAGCGAGGAGGAAGTGCAGGTCGAGGTGGACAAGGTGGTGGGCTACCTCTACTCGCGCCTGCAGACGAATTCGGATGACTACCTGCGCTTCGCGCGCGTGTCCGCGGAGGACCTGGACGCCAAGCTGGACGGCGTGGAGCAGATTCGCGGACTCGTGGTGGGTGGACGGCATGCCTCAGACGAGCTGAAGGCGAAGCTGCAGCGCGAAGTCTCCGAGGAGGAGAACGCCCGGCTGTTCCCCAAGCTGGTGAGCGCCGTGTTCCAGGTGGTGGAAGGCGGCGTGGATGACGCGTCCCTGCTCGAGGAAATCTTCGTGCAGTTGCTGGACATGCTCCTCCTCCAGGACGACTTCGGCACCATCAACCAGATCGTCCTCAAGCTGCGCGCGCTGTCCCAGCGCGAAGGCAGCGAGGACCTGGCGAAGATGTTGGAGAACTTCCTCCACAAGATGGGCGAGGAGCAGCGACTGATGCGGTTGGGCGAGTCGCTCAAGTCGACGCGGCCGAAGAACCCCGCGGACGTGTCGCGCTACCTCCAGGTGTTGGGCCGGGACTCCATCATCCCCCTGCTGTCGGTGCTGGAGAGCATCGAGGTCGCCGACAACCGCACCCTGCTCTGTGACGCCCTCGCGGGTTTCGCGCGCGAGCTGCCCGACCCCTTCGTCGCGCGGCTGATGTCAGAGCGGCCGCAGACAGTACGCGACATGGTCTACATCCTGGAGAAGAGCAACCACCCGGACCGGGTGAAGATGTTCGGCCAGGTGCTCAAGAGCCCCAACCTGGTGGTGAAGTTGGAGGTGCTCAACATCATCGGCCGCGGCCGCACGGGCGAGGCCCGGCGCATCATCGCGGACGCACTCACGGACTCCATCTCCCAGGTGCGCATGCTGGCGGCGAAGCTGCTGCCGGAGTTCGACCGCGACAAGGGCTACGCGGACCTGATGCGCCTGGTGCGGGAGTCCGGCTTCGACAAGAAGACGCCCGACGAGCGCGCCGCGGTGTACGCGGCCATCGGCTCCACGGGCACCCCGGGCGCCCTGTCGATGATGCAGCAGATGCTCGCGACGAAGCCCTCGCTGCTCAACAAGAAGCGCGTGCTGGAGGACAAGCTGCTGGCCATCCACGGCCTGGGCGGCGCGTGCTCCATCCAGGGCTACAAGCTGTTGCAGGCGGTGGTGGAGGACAAGAACCAGCCGTTGGAGGTCCTCACCTCGGCTCGCAAGGCGATGTACCAGACGAAGAAGGCGCTCTTCGGAGACTCGGCGCTGTCGGAGGAGGCATAGGCGTATGGCCGACAACCTGAAAATCACCCAGGCGCAGGACGAGAACACCAACGAGTTCGGCCGCGAGCACAACGAGAAGCTCCAGGGCCTGGCGCGCTCGCTGGTGGCCGGCCTGTACATGCTGGTGCGCTCGGTGAAGATGTATGACCCGGAGAACGCGGTCTTCCAGAAGCCGCTGCACCAGCTCCAGGACATCATCAATCAAATCATCAGCAAGGAAGGCCGCCTGGAGCTCACGGGCGTCAAGGAGTCGTTCTACCTGAACGGCATGCTGGTGAAGGTGGACCTCAACTCCATCGAGAACCAGCGATACCTGCTGACGGAGCTGCGCTCGAAGGACGTGGGTGGCTTCACGCTCACCAAGCCCGTCACCGTTCCGGAGCTGAAGAACTTCATCTGGATCTTCAGCAAGGAGCAGACGACCGCGTCCGAAGAGGACGGCCTGTCCAACCGCAAGCTGCTCAACATGCGGGTGGCCAAGTTCTCCAAGCTGAAGGAGAAGCTGAACAAGGACCTGGACAACCCGGGCGACCAGAAGGTGGACCGCAAGAAGTACGCGATGACCATCTACGCGCGCGCCGTGTTCTTCCTCACGAAGTACCTGGAGTCGGTGCGCGCCGGGAAGCCCATCAACGCCTCCAAGGCGCTGCGCCTGGTGCAGGACTTCGTCGACATCTCCTACGAGCAGCGGACGCACTTCCTGGGCATGACGACCATGCGGCGCGAGGACGACTACCTCGTGTACCACCAGGTCAACGTGTGCCTCATGAGCGTCGTCTTCGGCGCGGAGCTGGGGCTGACGAAGCCGCAACTGCGCGACCTGGGCTACATCGCCCTCTTCCACGACGCCGGCATGGCCACGCTGTCGGAGGAGCTGTCGACGAAGCGAGGCGCGCTGACGCCCGAGGAGAAGCAGACGGTGCAGCGCGCGCCGCTCATCTCCGTGCGCAACATCCTGATGGAGAAGGGCTTCAGCCGCTCCACGCTGCTGCGCGTGGTGACGACGTTCGAGCACAAGACGGACTTCGGTACCGCCGTGCGCGACTCCCGCGGCAACATCCAGATGATCATCCCGAAGACGAACCTCGGGGTGTACGCGAAGATCATCGCCATCTGCGACGCGTACGACGCCCTCACCTCCAAGCGCCCGTACCGGGATGCCTACGGCCCGGAGGTGGCGCTGATGCTGATGTGGTCGGAGATGCGGAACAAGTTCGACCCGGAGCTGCTGTCCGTCTTCATGCGGGTGATGGCCATCCAGCCCGTGAAGGTGCTGTCCAAGCGCCAGCAGTCGCTCAGCGTGTCCGGCCTGTAGTCCGCTTCGAGCCGCCCGCCGCCTTCCGAGGCGCGGGCTGCTTTCGGGTGGCGACCGGGGCCTCTGGCGGCGCGGGGACGGTGGCCCGGAGCAGCGTCAGGGCCGCCTCCAGGTCCGCGGGAATGGGCGCCTCCAGCTTCAGCACCTTGCCCGTGCGCGGGTGCGCGAAGGACAGGCGCCACGCGTGGAGCGCTTGGCGCCCCAGCCGCTCCTGGGCCTCCGCCGCGGCGCCCTTCGCCTTGCGTCCGGCGCCATAGAGCGCGTCGCAGAGCAGGGGGTGGCCGGCTTCGGAGAGGTGCACGCGAATCTGATGCGTGCGGCCGGTGAGCAGGTCCACCTCCACCAGCGCGGCGCCATCAAAGGTCTCGAGGACGCGGTACTCGGTGATGGCGTTCTTGCCCTCCTTCACCTTGCCCGTGAAGCGCTGGCGGTGGATGGGGTGACGGCCGTAGAGCGTCTCGATGCGCCCTTCCGCCGGCGGGACGCCGTGGACCAGCGCCAGGTACGTCTTCTCCACCGCGCGAGTCTTGAAGGCCTTCTGGAGCGCCACCAGCGCCTGCTCGTTCTTCGCCACGACGAGACAGCCGGTGGTGTCCTTGTCGAGCCGGTGGACGATGCCGGGCCGCAGCTCGCCGCCAACACCGGCCAGGTCCTTCACCCGGTGCAGCAGCGCGTTGACCAGGGTGCCGGAAGCGTGGCCCGCGCCGGGGTGGACGACCATGCCCGCCGCCTTGTCGACGACGACCAGGTCGCGGTCCTCGTGCAGCAGCGCGAGCGGGAGCTCCTCCGCTAACGGGACGGCGGGAACGGGCGCCGGAATGTGGAGGACGAGCAGCTCACCGCCGCGCAGACGCCGGGCCGGTTTGGCCGGCTGGCCGTCCGCGAGCACATGCCCGGCCTCGATGAGGCCATGGATGCGAGAGCGCGTGAGGTCCGGGAACGCGCGCGCGAGGTATTGGTCGACGCGCTCGCCGCGAGCTTCGGGCGGAGCGCGGTGCTCTCGCGTGTCAGGCGCTACCACGGGGAGGGGGTTACCAGATCTTCGACTTCACATGCGCCTTCGAGCGCAGGACGATGTCGTTGATCGCCCGCTCGAAGAAGTTCATCTTCGTGAAGATCTCCTGGCTGACGCGGCTCTTGTAGAGCTCGCGGCCCTCTTCCAGTTCCTCCTTGAGGACCTCGAAGAGGTTGTCCTGTTCGATTCCCTTGATGATCTTCTGCTCGTTGTAGAGCGAGATATCCGAGGCAATCGCACGGGCGAGCCGCATCGCCTTGACCTTTTCCTCGTCCGTCATCGTGCTACCTACTTAGGCAGCGGCTGGAGGCGAGTCAACTTTCCTCGCAACGCCGGTGACATCCGAGCACTTCCGGGCGCCTCCCCTACTTCCGGCCTGACTTCTCAGAAGACAGGGCCAGGTAGCTCTTGGAGACGCGGAGTGGATCCAACCCCAGCTCGCGGGCGAGGCTCATCAGGATACCTCGCAGGTAGACCGAGGGCGGGAGCAGGTTGTAGCGGTCCGCCTCGACGTTCTCCAGGTGCATGCGCGTGATGCGGGTGCGGTCGGCCACCTGCTGGAGGGTCACCCCCCGGGCCTCTCGGACCTGCCGGAGCAGCTCGCCGTTGAACTCTGCGTCGGACGGGATGTCCGGGACGCGAGGCCGGGGCTCACGGGCCCGCGACGCGGCCTGGGACGCCTGCGCCAGCGCCGCCTCCGCCGTGGCGATGGCGGAGTCCTGGGCGATCTGCTGCGCGTCTCCCAGGGGCCGCCCGGGACGCGCGCCAGCCCGGCCCGGCTCGGACGGAGCCTCCGAGGTGGGCGACGGACGGGCAGGGACGATGGCGGTCGACTCGGCCTCGGGCGCCTGGGGGGCCGGCGGTACCGGGCTCGCACTCGCTGGAACCGGCAGGTGGGGCGCAGTGCTGGTTTCCGATGCCGGGGCGCCAGTCACGGCGGTGGCAGGCGCCGAAGGGGGCAGAGCCGCCACGGCGCTGACCGGAGCGCCTTGCGTGGGGACCGGCGCGGCGGCTGGGCTGCTGGCCTGAGTGGCCGAGGCAGCCACCGCGGCACTGCCTTCCGCCACCGGGGAGCTGACGGGGGCGGCCGAGGCGGGCGTCGGCACGGCAGCCGTCGCAGGCGCCGGCGCATCGCTGACCGAAGCCAGCGCGCTGACAGCGCCTGCCGGACCAGGCGTCGGCGCGGCGGCCGAGGCAGGCACCGAGGCGTCGCTGCCCGAAGAAGGGACGCTGACCTGGGGAGCCGTCGCTGGAGCCGGCGCGCTGCCCGTTACCGCAGGGCCTCCTGGGGAAACCGAAGCAGTTGCACTGGCCGCCACGACGCCAGGCACTACCGCAGCGGCCTCATGCGCCGCGGACGGCTCACTCACCGGAGCCGCAGCCACCGCACCGGGGGCCTCGCGCTGCGACTCAGCGCTCGCGGCCCCCGTGCCACTACCCGAAACCTGAGGCTGAATCGACGCGACGGGAACATCCACCGCGCTCCCCAGCCGCTGCGTGTCCTGCAACGAGCTGGACACGTATGCGAACGAGAACCCACGGAAAAACGACGCCCGGAAGTCCGCCTGTCCCGAGGACGCCGGCATCGCCTCCACCCGAGGCTCCGTCGCCTGGGCCCCGGCCTCCCCTTCCCCATCC
>NZ_SRLV01000135.1:0-15580 GCF_006518205.1 Myxococcus sp. CA005
CCGCCACCGCCCGCCCCGGCCATGCGCCGGGCCGCGGCGGCGCCCACCTATTCCAGCGCGGAGTTCGTCGGCCTGGAGCGGCGTTCGGATGACCGCATCCACGCGGACGTGAAGGTGACGCTGCAGAACGCGGGCATCTTCACCGACCACCGCATCATCAACCTGTCCTCGGGCGGACTGTTCATCGCCACGGACAAGCCGCTGCGGCTGGGGACCTTGGTGGAACTCACCTTGCGCTTCGATGAGCCGCCCCGGGTGCTGACACTCCGCAGCTCCGTCATCTGGGAGAATTCGCTGGAGGACGGAAAGAACCCGCGCGGCTACGGGTTGCGTCTGAGCCACCTTCGCCCGGAGGAGAAGGAGTTCGTGCAGAAGTACCTGGCTCGCGCAAAGGACCTGAAGAAGAAGCCCTGAGGCCAGGCGCTACAGCATCTGCCCCAGGAAGACGGCGCCCATCATCACGTAGACCGCCATCACGGCCATGACAGCCTTCAACTCCAGGTCATCGCGGTCCATCAGGTTCTTGAAGTTCATCATCGTGCCCTCCGAGTGTTGCCCCTCGCCCTTCCATACGGGGTGCGGAAAAACCCATTGCGTCCACCGACGCCGGCTCCGCTGAAGTTCCCTTGCGGACGGTGCGGTGGACTCAGAGGATGACCGTCGTGTCCACCGCCTCCGCCGAATACCGGCTGCTTGAAGCGATGCCGCTCCCCACCGCCCTCATCCGCGGCGAACAGGTGCTACGGGTCAACGCGGCGCTCGCCACCCTGCTGGGCGTTCCAGCGTCGGAGCTGGAAGCCCTGTCGCTCTCCGAAAGCATCCGCCGCTTCGTCCCCGCGGAACGCGGCTGGGTGGAGCCGCTGTATGAATCCCTCGTCCGCGGTGGGCCGCTGCCCGAAGGTCCCGTGTGGGTGCGCGTGCAGCCGGTGAACGGCCCCCAGCGCACGCTGGCCCTGAGGCATGCGCCCGGAGCGCACCCGGACGAATTGGTGGTGGTGCTGCTGGAGGCGGAAGCGGAGGACTCCGTGCGGCGCCTCACGGAGGCGTTGGTGGCGGCCGCCGCGACGATGCTGCGCTGCCGCGACGAGCGGTCGGTGCTGGAGACGGCCGTGGACGCCATCTACCGCCAGGGCTTCTCCGTGTCCGTCGTCTACGTGGACGGCGACGCCTTCCGGTACGGGCCCCTGCGACAGAGCCCCTTCATCGTGGCCGAGGCCGAGCAGCTCTACGGCATGCCCCTGGCGGACGTGCGCATTCCGAACGCCGCGCTGCCGCACTTCCTGGAGGTGCTCGAGCGGCGCAAGGCGGCCTTCCACCACGACATGCTCGGCGTGGCGCGCTTCCCGCCTTCGGCCAACGGGGAGAGCCCCGTGTGCCAGTTGCATCCACCGGACATGCGCGGGCTGGACGCGCCCATCCTCGTGGACGGGCACCCGTTCGGCGTGCTCTCCGTGCAGGGCCCCGCCCTCACCCCCGCGGGCGCCAGCACCCTGGAGCTGTTCGCGCAGTTGGTGGGCGGCGCGCTGGAGAACGTGCGCCACCACCAGATGTCCGCGGTGCGGCTGGAGGAGGTGTCCCGGCTCCAGGACGAGCTGGTGGCGCGCGAGCGGCTGGAGGTGCTGGGCGAGGCCGCGGGCGTCGTGGCCCACGAGGTGCGCAATCCCCTGGGCGCCATCCTCAACGCGGTGGCGGTGCTGCGCCGCGAGGCCCACCTGGGGCCCACGGGACAAGCCGCGGTGGGCATGCTGGAGGAGGAGGCCATCCGGCTGGAGGACATCGTCCGGGACCTGCTGGACGTGGTGCGCCCGCTGGAGCCGCGCCCCCGCCCCGTGCAGTTGGGCGAGCTGGTGCGCCGGGCGCTGGGGCAGATGCATGGCCCGCCGGACGCCCCCACGCTGCGCTTCAGCGTGGACGAGGCCGCGGAGACGCCTCCACTCGAAGGGGACGAGACGCTGCTCCAACTGGCGGTGACGCACCTGGTGCGCAACGCCGTGCAGGCCTCACCCGCGGGCGGCAAGGTACGGATGACGGTGGAGCCCGCGGACGGAGGCGTGCGCCTGGTGGTGGAGGACGAAGGGCCCGGCATTCCCGACGTGGACCCGCAGCGCGTCTTCCAGCCCTTCTTCCTCACCCGCGCCAACGGACGGGGGCTGGGGCTGGCCATTGTCCGGCGCGTGGTGCTGGCGCATGAGGGCAGCGTGCGCGCCAGCAGCCGGACTCGCGGCGGTGCTCGCTTCGAGCTGTGGCTGCCGCGAGCGCCTAGCCGTATGTCTCCCGTTTGATGCGCTTGTCCTCGATGCCCAGCGCGTGGAGGTGGCCCAGCACCGTCTCCATGAAGCGCGGCGTGGAGGGCGTGCGCGTCTCCAGCGCCTTGCGCCGGTCCCACGGCGTAATCGCCGGGCCGCAGGCGTACACCAGGCACGTATCCCGGTCCTGAATCAGCTCCTCCAGCAGGGACTGGTGGACGCGGCCCTTCCGCACGGCGGCGCCGAAGCGCGACTCATCCGTCTCACGGGTGAGCGTGTGCACCACGCGCACGCGGTCCGGGTGCTGGCGCTCCAGGGCGGCCAGCTCTTCGCCGTACAGCACGTCCCCCCACGTCTTGTTGGAGAAGAGGAAGGTGTGGCGCAGCTTCAACCCCCGGTGGAGTGCGTCCTTGAGGATGGCGAAGTTGGGCACCGCGCCGGAGCCGGCCACCAAATGGACGACGTGCTCCGTGCGCTCCTCCACGTCCTCCGGCAGCACGTAGGGCCCCATGAAGGCCATCACCTTCATCCGCGCGCCGGTGAGCCGGCCATGCACGAGGTAGGGCGACAAGAGCGGCGGATAGCGGGTGAGGCCGGGGACGAACTCCTCGTCCTTCACGGTGATGGCCACCAGCGGCTCGTGTGGCGCGGAGGCGAGCGAGTAGGAACGCTGCGGCTCCTTCCGCCCCTTCTGCTCCTGGAGGTAGGCCGACAGGCGGCCCAAGGCGGGGAACTGGTGCGGGTCGATGTTGAGGAACTGCCCGGCCTTGTAATCCACCGGGACTCCGCCGAAATCCAGGAACAGCGTCGCCGTGTCGTGCGTGTCCATCCGCACGTGGTCGACGGTGACCTCGTATTCCACGGGCTTCCTGGCGCGCGACGCGCGGGCTTCGACCAGACTCATGCGCCCTCCCATAGCCAACCCGCATGGAGGGTGGGAAGAGGGGAAGGAAAAACCGTCCCGCCCCCCAGTCCCACATGAGCGTTGGCTGTACGACGGCTCGCCCGCCAGGCGAGGCGCCGGGACAGGAGGGGTGCTGACGCGCGACACTTGTCAGAACTACATCTGCGGGTGGAGCGTTGAGGGCCTGCGACGACTGCCCCCCTGAGCTAGAGGCGACCGACACGTGCTGCGCATTCTCTTCTTCCTGATGTCGAAGCTGCCAGAAGGCGCCCGCCAGCAGATGGTCCGCGCCCTGATGAACGGCGTCTGGGACACCCTGGCGAACGAGAAGGTCCTGGGGCGGGAGAACATCCCGGACCAACCCTGTCTCTTTCTCTGCAACCACCTGTCCAACGCGGACGGCTTCACGCTGGACCGGGCCTTCCGGCCGCGCAAGGTCGTCTTCCTGGCCGGGGTGAAGCTGAAGAGCACGGTGATGACGCGCCTGGCTTCGGAGACGATGGAGACCATCGCCATCAAGCCCAACTCGCCCGACATCGAGGCGATGCGGCGGGCGCTGGACACCCTCAAGGCCGGCAAGTCGGTGCTCATCTTCCCGGAAGGCGCGCGCAGCCGCACGGGCACCCTCACCCAGGCGAAGAAGGGCCTGTCGCTGATTGCCAAGCGCGCGGGCGTGCCCGTGGTGCCGGTGGCGTTGCAGGGCACGGAGAAGCTGATGCCCATCAACGACTCGGACATGGGCGGCGAGCGGCTCTTCAAAGCCGACGTCTTCGTGCGCTTCGGCCCGCCCTTCCGTGTGGAGGCGCTGGAGGCCGAGGTGGCGGGCGCCGAGGACCCGCGGCAGGCCCTGGTGGATGCGATGATGCGCCGGGTGGCGGAGCTGCTGCCGCCCGAGTACCGCGGCTTCTACGCGGATACCTCCGCTCCGGCGGCTCCAGCCCCGGACCTGGAGCGGCCTTCCGCGCCCGCGTCCTGAATGAAGCATTGCGGCGCGCGCCGGGACGCGGACAATGGACGCTCCCGTGACACGCGCCCGCACCGACGAACAGCTCTTTGTCTCCACCCTCCCCGGCCTGGAGCCCGCCCTGGAGGCAGAAGCCTCCGCGCTGGGCTGGAAGCCCCGCCGCGTGGACGGTGGCGTGGAGCTGGAGGGCCCGGCCGGCCTGCACCAGGACGCCAACCTGCGCCTTCGCTGCGCCAGCCGGGTGCTGCTGCGCCTGGGCCACTTCCGCGCGGGAGACTCCGACACCCTCTCCGACCGGCTGGCTGAACTGGACCTGTCTCACGTCTGGGATGGGCGCTCGCCACCGAAGCTGTCGGTGAGCCTGAACCGCTCCCCCGTGCCAGGGCCCGACGTGGTGTTCTCCGCGGCGGCGTATGCGTGGAACGTGCCCTCGGTGGAGCGCGCGGGGCCGCTCGATGAAGAGGGCGGAGGCCCAGGCCTGACGTTGCTGGTGCGGGTGGATGGCGACGCGTTCACCGTGAGCGCCGACACCAGCGGGGATGCGCTGCACCGCCGGGGCTACCGCCAGGAAGTGAGCCGCGCGCCCCTGCGTGAGACGCTGGCGGCGGGCATCCTCCGGCTGGCCGGCTACGACGGCACGCAGCCCCTGGTGGACCCGATGTGCGGCTCGGGCACCTTCCTGGTGGAGGCCGCGTGGATGGCCATGCGCCGGGCGCCAGGACTGCTGCGCGCCTTCGCCTTCGAGTCCTTCCCCTCCTTCGATGCCCAGGCCTGGGCCGGGCGCAAGGCGCGCGCGGAGGCGGACGCGCTGCCCGCGCCAGGAGCGGCGATTCACGGCTACGACATCAACGCGGGCTCGCTGGGAACGGCGCGGCGCAATGCCCGGCGCGCGGGGGTGACACTCGCGTTGGAGCGGCAGGACGCGCGGACGCTGAAGGCGCCCGTGAAAGGCCCGGGGTTGGTGGTTGTGAATCCGCCCTATGGCAAGCGCGTGGGCGAAGCCGAAGACCTGCCCGCGCTGTACCGGGCCCTGGGGAACACGCTGCGCCAGGGCTTCGCGGGGTGGCGCGCGGCAGTCATCCTTCCGGATGAGGCGGCGCTGGTGAAGGCGCTGGGACTGACGGGTGCGCGAAGCCTTCCGGTGAAGAACGGCGGGCTCAAGTGCCGACTGCTGCTGTCGGGGCTGGATGTGACGTGAGGCCCATGTAATGCGTTCGAGGTCATCCGCTACAGCAAGGCCCCTGGATACGCCGATGCGCGCCGGCTTCGCGTCCGAGACAGCCGGGCAATCCGGCCCCGATTAAGGAACGATGACCGCCCCGCCGCTCGGGGGGCAAGCGCCGAGTCCTCGGTGGAGCGCCCACGAAGGCCGCCATCCGGATGCGCCGCGCCGCCGTGCCGTGGTAACGCGGGCCTGTGGAAACGTGGTTCACGCCCTTCGAGCCGAAGCCCCTCGCGGACGAACTCCCCGGGCGCTTCCCAAACCCCTTCGATGAGGGCGCGCCCCACGCGCTGGCGCGCCGGGCAGCGGAATGGCTCCAGCGGGAGCTCCGGGCAGGCCACCTCGCGCCTGGACTCGAGGCCTCGTGCCTCGACACGTCCGAGGGTGGAAAGATGTTCGGCATCCTCGTGGTCCAGGCGCCTGACGGACGTGTCGGATTCCTCCGCGCCTTCTCGGGCATGCTTGGCGGGCGATGGGACCTCCCCGGTTTCGCGCCGCCCCTCTTCGCCCGTGATGAGCGCGAGCGGCTGGAGCCCGCGGGTGACGCATTGGTGAAGCGCCTGATGGCCCGTGAGGCGTCCTTCCGCCAGTCCCCCGAGCGCGCCTCCGTCCTGACCGCGCACGACGCGTTGCAAGCGCGCCACACCGAGGCCCGCGCGGCGCTGCGCGCCACACACGACGCCCGGAAGAAGCAGCGCCATGCGAGGCGCACGGACGTCATGGCCTCGGACTCGCTGAGTGAGGAGGCGAAACGAGCGGCGCTGCATGCGCTCGACCAGGAAAGCCGGGGGGACAAGGCGGAACTGCGGAGACTGGAGGCGGAACACGACGAGGCGCAGCGGGCGCTCGCGCCCCAGCGGGACCGCATGGAGCGGCGGCTTCGCGCCATGGAGCGACTGCGGCGCATCGTCTGCCGTGCGCTGATGAAGCGCCTGCACGACACCTACGTGGTGCCCAATGCTCGCGGAGAACACCGGCACCTGCGCGGCCTCTACGCCAGAGGCGAGCCCCCATCGGGCGCGGCGGACTGCGCCGGGCCCAAGCTCCTGGCGCATGCCCTCACCCAGGGCTTCCGTCCGCTCGCGCTCGCCGAGTTCTGGTGGGGGGCTCCGCCTCCCGCGGGAGGCCGGGCCGCCGGCGCGTACTACCCCGCTTGCAAGGACAAGTGCGGGCCGCTGCTGCCGTACATGCTGGACGGTCTCCCTGTCTCCGCGCCCCGGCCCTTCACGGTGCCCGTGCTGCCATCACGAGGGCTGGACATTGTCTTCGAGGACGAATGGCTCGTGGTGGTGGAGAAGCCGGAGGGCCTGCTCTCCGTGCCCGCGAAGGACGTCTCGGTGGAGGACTCCGTGCTGGCCCGGCTGCGCGCGAGAGCTCCGGAAGCAGCGGGGACGATGCTCGCGCACCGGCTCGACCTGGACACGTCGGGGCTGCTCGTCGCGGCGAAGGACGCGCGCACCTACGCGGCCTTGCAACGCCAGTTCGCCGGGCGCGAGGTGCACAAGCGCTACGCCGCATGGGTCGAAGGCAACGTCCAGGGCGAACGCGGCACTATCGACTTTCCCATGCGCGTGGACTTGGACGACCGGCCCCGGCAGATTCACGACCCCGTGCACGGCAAGCCCGCGGTGACGGAGTGGCACGTGCTTGAACGCAGCCACGGCCGCACGAAGGTGGCCCTCTTCCCGCTCACCGGGAGGACGCACCAGTTGCGCGTCCACGCGGCCCATCCGCTTGGCCTTGGCGCGCCCATCGTCGGAGACCGCCTCTATGGCCACCCGGGGCCCCGATTGCATCTGCATGCGGAGGCCCTGTCGTTCCAGCACCCTGTCACGGGGCAGCGCCTCACGCTGGAGCGGCCGGCTCCCTTCTGACTTCGCGTATCTCGCCCGCAAGCCCGCGCTGCACGAGGGCGCCGCGACGCCCGGAGCACCATCGACGCGGGCCCCCGGTGAGGGCTCCCGACCTCGCTGTTCGGAAATGTCGGGAGTTTTGCGCCACGAAATCTCCCGACATTTCCGAACAGCAAGCTCTCCGAACGCGCCGCCCCCGCGCATCTACCGTTCCCGGACACGCAGAGCAGAGCTTCCCCCAGGGACGCCCCCCGAGGGTGGGGCGACTTCGTTGAGGCAAGCGTCCCTGTCACCGCCGCAGTGGGAGGGGCACCGCGCCGAGAAGGCACAGTTGGCGCTCATGGGACCTGACCTGCGCCGTGACAGGCCGCGTCGACATGGCAGACGCCCGCGTTCAGCGCGCGACGACGTGCTCGGAGGCCTCTTCGGAGACATCCGGCTCCGGCGCGGAGACAGTCTCCACCGCGGCCGACACCGCCGGCTTCACGCCCAGCTCACGCGTCAGCTTGGGATTCACCCCGGTCTCCGCCAACAGCCGCTCCAGTTGCATGCGCGCGCGCCGGTTCTCCCGGTGTACGCGGCGCCCCAGAATCAGCTCGTTCTTCAGCGAGTGCTCCCAGCCCGTCAGCTCCGTCACCGTCACCTGGTAGCCGAAAGCCTCCAGCGTCAGCGCGCGGATGACGTTCGTCAGGTGCGAGCCGAACTCGCGCCGGTGCCAGGCATGCGCGTACAGCAGTGACATGCTGCCGCTGCTGGCCACGACGGGGCGCTTCTCCTTGAGCTGCGCGGCCACCTCCGCCTGGCAGCACGGCACCACCGCGACGTGGTCCGCGCCATGGCGGATGGCCGCGACGAGTGCATCATCGGTGGCCGTGTCACACGCGTGCAGCGCCATCAGCAGGTGGATGCGCTCTGGGTACTGCGCCGTGTCGATGTGCGCCGTCTGGAACTGCATCCGCGTGAAGCCCAGCCGTTGGGCGCGGCCCTGGGCCCGCTCCGTCAGGTCCGGCCGGCCTTCAATGGACAGCAGCGTGCCGCTGGCGGAGCCCTTGAGGAACAGCTCGTAGAGGACGAAGCCCAGGTAGGCGTTGCCGCTGCCCGCGTCCACCATCACCGCGTTCGGGTGGCGCGCCTGGACATCCTCCACGGCGGGACGCAGCAAGCCCATCAGGTGGTTCACCTGCTTGAGCTTGCGCAGCGCGTCCGCGTTGAGGTGCCCCTCGCGCGTGAGCAGATGCAGCTCGCGCAGCAGCGCGGGGGACTGGTCCGGCAGCAGCTCCCGCCGGACCTGCGAGGCTTTGACGTTGCGCCTCAGACGGACACCACCTCGAGGACCTCGGGAATCATTTCCCGCAGGCGCCCCTCGATTCCCATCTTCAGCGTCGCCGTGGACGACGGGCATCCCGCGCACGCCCCCTTCATGTGCAGGTAGACGATGCCGTCCTCGAAGCGGTCCAGGGTGATGTCACCACCGTCCATGGCCACCGCCGGGCGGATTTCGTTGTCCAGGATGTCCTGGATGCGCCCTTCAACCGTGCCACCACCGGACGGTCCCGCCGCCTCGCGGGCCGCCGCCAGCGCCGCCTCGTCCACCACCGGCTCGTTGGCCGTCAGGTGGGTGTCCAGCGCGGACATGACCTCGTCATTGAGCTCGTCCCACTCGCCCTCTTCCCCCTTCGTCACCGTCACGAAGTTGGTGCCAATCATCACCGCCGTGACGCCGCGCACGTCCATCAGCTTGCGCGCCAACGGGGACTTCGCCTGGGCGTCCTCGGGGTTCGTGAAGTTCACCGCCCCGCCCGCCAACAACCGCCGGTCCACCACGTACTTCAGCGTGCTGGGGTTCGGGGTCCACTCGAGCTGGATGTTCACCGACATTCAAATCTCCTTGGACGACTCCTCTAAGGCGCTCGCGGCCCCATAGCAACCCGGGTCGCGGGCTGGCAATCGCCCTCGCCCCCGTACCCTCCACTCCGGCACCAACCCGCAATCCCAGAAATACATGAACTCATAGTGGATTTAGCGTAGACTGGGGGCATGTCCCCGCCACCGCCCCGCGTGCCCGCCAGCGTGTTCGAGGGGTTCTTCGTGCGGGGTCTCCAGGCGGAGGGCCGGCTGGCCCAGGAACTGGAGGCGCTGGGGTACGACAGCCGAAAGCCGGAGTTGGACTACCCCATTGCGCTCTGGCAGCGGGCGGTGGCCCTGGCACGGCGGGAGCGATACGCGGAGCTCGGTGACGAGGACGCCTACCGGCAACTGGGCCGCCAGGGCGTCTTCGGCTTCGCGCAGACGCTGGTAGGCCGCGTGGCCGCGGTGGCCCTGCCCATGATTGGGCCTGCGCAGGCCCTGGAGCGGGTGCCTCGCTACCTGGCGATGATGGGCCGCTCGGACGTGGACGTCTCGATGTCCTCCGAAGGCGAGCGCGGCCGCCGCCTCTCCCTGTCGGACCGCTACAACCGGCCCGAGCTGATGGCGGGGGGCCTGGAAGGAATGTTGGAGATGGCCAACGCCCGGCCTCGAATCTCCGTGGAGGAGCGCAGCAGCGGGGGGTACCGTCTGTTCGTGCGCTGGTAGCCCGCCAGCCCCGCCATGGAGCCCCGCGTGTCCTACCCGCCCAGACTCGCCCATCTCGCCACCCGCGCCGTGGTGGTGGCGAAGCTCGTCCCCACCTACGCGCAGGCCCACCACATCGACGAGGAAGAAGCAGCGCAGCGGCTGTCCAGCGCGCTCTCCGGACGGATGCTGCCCACGTTGCTGGATGTCACGTGGACCGCCATGCGCGGCAAGGCGAAGCGGCTCACCGACGACGGGCTGGTGGAGAAGGTGGCCGCCACCTTGAGTGAGCGGCCCCTGCGGCCGGGACGCATCGCCCCCGTGGGTCCGGCGCTCAGCGCCTTCTTCATCCTGGTGGACCTGGAGGTGGGCACCGCGGGTGACGCCGCGCGGCGGGTCATGGAATCGGACGAGGGACGCCGCCGGGGGGAGGAAGGACTGGCGGAAGCCGGACGCTTCCTCGCCGCGGAGCTGACTCGCGGGAAGTAGCGCCCGGACGGCCGTGGCAGCAGTGGGCGCGCATCGTTATAGGCTCGCCCTGGCCCTGGCCCAGGCCCCGACGATGTCGACACCGCTCCCCACCACGCTGCGAATCCTGCGCTCCCTCACCGACATCCCCCGCGCCACGTGGGATGCGCTGGTGGACGCCCAGGCCACGCCGTTCCTGGAGTGGACCTTCCTCACCGCGATGGAGGAGAGCGGCTGCGCGGTGCCGGCGCGGGGCTGGCACCCCCGGCACCTGACGCTCTGGCGCGGCTCGCGCCTGGTGGCCGCCGCGCCCGCCTATCTCAAGGACGACAGCGACGGCGAGTTCGTCTTCGACAGCCCCTGGGCCACCGCCGCGGAGCGCGCGGGCCTGCCCTACTACCCGAAGCTCGTGCTCGCCGTCCCCTTCACCCCCGCCACCGGGCGCCGCGTGCTGGTGGCCCCGGGCGAGGACCGCGCCGCGCGCGAGGCGGAGCTGTACGCCGCCGCCCAGGAGTTCGCCCGGGCCGAGCGCCTGTCCGGCATCCACGTCCTCTTCCCCACCGAGGAGGAACTGCCCGCCCTGGTGGCCCAGGGCTTCGCCGTGCGGCTGGGCGTGCAGTACCACTGGCGCAACCAGGGCTACCGGACGCTGGAGGACTTCCTCGCCCGCTTCCACGCCAAGCGCCGCAACCAGCTGCGCCGGGAGCTGCGGGCCCCGACCGAGCACGGCATCGAGGTCCGCACCCTGCGCGGGGACGCGCTGGCGGACGCGGACGCGGACACCGTCTACGGCCTGTACGCCACCACGGTGGACAAGTATCCGTGGGGCCAGCGCTTCCTCACCCCGGAATTCTTCGCTCGCATGCTCGCCCGCTTCCGGCACCGCTGCGAGTGGGTGGAGGCCCGCCGGGAAGGCCGACTGGTGGCCGGTGCGTTCAACTTCACCGGTGCCAACGTTCTCTATGGCCGTTACTGGGGCTGCTTCGAGGAGCACCCCTTCCTTCACTTCAACGTCTGCCTGTACCACCCCATCTCGGAGGGCATCACCTCCGGACTGGAGCGCTTCGAGCCGGGCGCGGGTGGAGAGCACAAGCTCACCCGGGGATTCGAGCCGCGCCTCACGTACAGTGCGCACCTGCTCCTCCACCCGGGCATGGACAGGGCCGTGCGCGGCTTCCTGGCCCACGAGCGGGCAGCCGTCGAAGGAAGCCTGCCCCAGTGGCGGGCGGAGACTGGTTTCAAGGAGGGGGACTGAAAATCCCCCGCCCGTTCAGCAAAGGGAGTCCGAACGACTTATGGCGCAGAAGCATGAGCACGACACCTCCGTCATCACGGAGTCCGCCCCCAAGCAGAAGCTCAAGAAACCGCCGCTCTACAAGGTGCTCCTGCACAACGACAACTACACGACCCGGGAGTTCGTCGTGGCCGTGCTCAAGGAGGTCTTCCACAAGTCGGAGACGGATGCCGTGCAGATCATGCTGCACGTTCATTACAACGGTGTCGGGGTAGCCGGCGTCTATACGTACGACGTCGCCGAAACGAAGATTCAGACGGTGGAGGCCGCGGCGCAGGAGAACGACATGCCGCTGCGACTCTCCATGGAACCCGAGGAAGGTTGAAACGTGGCAGGACCGCTGATTGCCAAAGAGTTGCAGGCCAGCTTCCGCACCGCCCTGGACGAGGCGCGGAAGATGCGCCACGAGTACCTGACGCTGGAACACCTGCTCCTGGCGCTCACCAGGGACGCGCGCACGCGCGAAGTCCTCAAGGGGTGCGGCGCCAACGTGAAGCAACTCCAGGAGCGCCTGGTCTCCTTCCTGGAGGAGACGGTTGAACGCCTGCCAGAAGGCGTGGACGCCGAGCCGCAGCAGACCATCGGCGTGGAGCGGGTGCTCCACCGCGCCGCCATGCACGCGCTGTCCGCCGAGCAGAAGCTCATCGACGGTGGGGACGTGCTGGTGGCCCTCTTCCGCGAGGACGAGAGCCACGCGCTCTACCTGCTCCAGCAGGAGGGCGTCACCCGGTTGGATTTGCTCAACTACATCTCCCACGGCGTCACCAAGGACGGCGAGGGTGAAGGTGAGGGCGAGGAGAGCGCCGGCCACGCCACCCCCGCGGGCGACGACGACGAGGGCGAGTCCCCGAAGAAGAGCCCACTCGAGGCCTACACGGTGCAGCTCAACATCGAGGCCAAGGAGGGGCGCATCGACCCGCTCATCGGCCGCGAGAAGGAGCTGGAGCGCACCATCCAGGTGCTCTGCCGCCGCCGGAAGAACAACCCGCTCTATGTGGGTGAGGCGGGCGTGGGCAAGACGGCCATCGCCGAAGGGCTGGCGCTGCACATCCACGAAGGCCGCGTGCCGGAGGTCCTGAAGGACGCCATCGTCTACTCGCTGGACATGGGCGCGCTGCTCGCGGGCACCAAGTTCCGCGGCCAGTTCGAGGAGCGGCTCAAGGGCGTGCTCAAGGCCCTGAAGGAGCAGCAGAACGCCATCCTCTTCATCGACGAAATCCACACCATCGTCGGCGCGGGCGCCACCAGTGGCGGCTCCATGGACGCGTCCAACCTGCTCAAGCCCGCGCTGGCCAGCGGGCGGCTGCGCTGCATCGGCTCGACGACGTACCAGGAGTACAAGTCCGCCTTCGAGCGGGACCGGGCCCTGTCACGCCGCTTCCAGAAGATTGAGGTGGGTGAGCCCTCCGTCGAGGACACCATCCTCATCCTGGAGGGGCTGAAGAGCCGCTACGAGGAGCACCACGGGGTGAAGTACCAACCCGAGGCCATCCGCGCGGCGGCGGAGCTGTCCGCCAAACACATCAACGACCGGTTCCTGCCGGACAAGGCCATCGACGTCATCGACGAGACGGGCTCGGCCGAGCGGCTCAAGCCGGAGGGCCAGCGCTCCAACACCGTCAGCGGCGCGGACGTGGAGGCCGTCGTCGCGAAGATGGCGCGCATCCCCGCCAAGAGCGTGTCCGCCAGCGAGGGCGTGCAGCTCCAGAATCTGGAGAAGGAGCTCCAAGGCGTCATCTACGGACAGGACTCGGCCATCAAGGACCTGGTCAGCGCCATCATGCTGGCGCGCTCCGGACTGCGCGCGCCGGAGAAGCCCATTGGTTCGTTCCTCTTCTCCGGCCCCACGGGCGTGGGCAAGACGGAGCTGGCCAAGCAACTGGCGCAGTCGCTGGGCGTGGAGTTCCTGCGCTACGACATGAGCGAGTACTCGGAGAAGCACACGGTGAGCCGGCTCATCGGCGCGCCGCCGGGCTACGTCGGCTTCGACCAGGGCGGCCTGCTCACGGACGCCGTGCGCAAGCACCCCTACTCGGTGGTGGTGCTGGATGAAATCGAGAAGGCCCACCCGGACCTCTTCAACATCCTGCTCCAGGTCATGGACCACGCGACGCTGACGGACAACAACGGCCGCAAGGCCGACTTCCGCAACATCGTCCTCATCCTCACCACCAACGCGGGCGCCCAGGAGATGAGCACCAAGGCCATTGGCTTCGGGGACCTCGCGAAGCCGGTGGACGCCACCCGCGCGAAGAAGGCGATTGAGCGCACCTTCACGCCGGAATTCCGCAACCGCCTGGACGGGTGGATTCTCTTCTCCGGCCTCCCGCCCGAGGTCATCCTCAAGGTCGTGGACAAGGAAGTGCGCCTGCTCCAGAAGATGCTGGACGAGAAGAAGGTGAAGCTGGCGCTGACGCCCGCCGCCCGCGCGTGGCTGGCCGAGCACGGCTATGACCCGGCCTTCGGCGCGCGGCCCATGGCCCGGCTGGTGGACAACTCGCTGAAGAAGCCGCTCGCCCAGGCGCTCCTCTTCGGGGACCTGAAGAATGGCGGCACCGCCCACTACGACGTGGCGGACGACAGCCTCAAGCTGCGCACGGAGCCCGCCACCGCCGAGGTGGCATAGCCCCCTGCCCGCGCTGGCTGCGGACATGACAAGGCCCCGGTCCCCTTCCCTGGGAGCCGGGGCCTTCGTCTGTCCGCCCGTGACAGCGGGCGAGCGACTACTCGACGCGGTAGCTCTTCACCGCGCTGGAGAGCTGCTCGGAGATGATTTGCAGCGTGGTGGCGGCCTCGCCGGTGGAGCCGATGCGAGCCACCGTCTCGTCCATCATCTTGGACAAGTCATTCACCGCCAGGGTGATTTGGTTGATGCCCACGTTCTGCTGGCTGACGGCGGCGGCAATCTGCCGGACGGCGGCGGCGTTGTCCTGGACGATGGAGGACAGCTCGCGCAGGTTCTGCCCGCTGGTGCGCACCTGGGCCAGGCCCGACTCCATGCGCTCGGCGCCGCGCTCCGTGATTCGCACCGCCAACGTCACCTGGTTGGCGATGTCGTCCAGCAGCTCGCGCACGCGCGTGGTGGCTTCGATGGACTGGTCCGCCAGGGCGCGGATTTCGCGCGCCACCACGCCGAAGCCCTTGCCGTGCTCGCCGGAGCGGACGGACTCGATGGCGGCGTTGAGCGCCAGCATGTTGGACTGGTCCGCCAGGTCCTTCACCGTCTGGGTGATGCCACCAATCTGCTGCGTGCGCTCGCCCAGCTCGACGATTTTCTGGGCAATCTCCCCCACCTGGACGCGGATGTCGTTGAGCCCCGCCATGGTGAGCTCGATGGAGGCCTCGCCGGACTTGGCCAGCGTGTCGGCGCGCTCGGCCACCGACAGCACGCTCTCCGCCTTCTGCGCGGCCAGCATGGAGGTCTGCTTGATTTCCTGCGCCGTCACCTGCGTCTCCTGCAGCGCCGCGGCCTGCCGGGAGATGGTCTGCGCCTGCTCCGTGGACGACGAATTCAGGTGCTCGGTGGACTGGGTGAGTGCCACTGCCGCCTGCTGGAGGTTGAGCGTCACCTCGCGCAGCCGATCCACCATCTGCGAGAAGGAGCTGGCCAGCCGGCCCACCTCATCACCGCTCTTCACCTGGATGGGGCGCGTCAAATCGCCGGACTCCACGATGTGGCCGGCCACCTCCGTCAGACTCTTCAACGGGCCGACGATGCTGCGGCCGAACAGCGCGGACACCGCCACGCCCAGGGCCACCAGCAGCGCCGCGAAGCCCACCATCCGGACGCGCAGCGCGGACACCAGTTCGTCGATGTGGTCCCGGGACACGCCCACGTGCACCGAGCCCAGGCGGCCACCGGCCACCGGCGCCACCACGTCCATGGCGCGCAGGCGGACGCCCCCGGCGTCCGCTTCCAGCACCGAGCCCGCGCCCGCGGTGGCGACCGCCTCCTTCAGCGCGTCCGGGAAGCCGTCCGGGAAGGTGTGGGCCACCACGTTGCCGGCCGAGTCTTGAATGAATGCATAAGCCAGGTCCGAATGGCCCACGCTGGCGTCCAGCATGGGCTGGAGCGC
>NZ_SRLV01000136.1:0-15420 GCF_006518205.1 Myxococcus sp. CA005
CTTCCGGCGCGGGCGCGGGCTCCTCGGGCGGAGGCGCGGGCTCCTCCTCCGGCGGGGGCTCCACGGGCTTGGGCTCCGGGCGCGGACGACGGGGCGAGGGCGGAGGCGGAGCCTTGACCTCGGCGGCGAGCTGAACGGGCTCTTCGGCCGGCTCGGTGGGGTCCACGTACAGGAAGCGGGTGGCGCCCACCTCCAGCTCGTCCCCGTCCTTGAGCTGCCGGCGGTTGACCCGCTTCTTGTTCACCTTGATGCCGTTGCGGCTGCCCAGGTCCTCCACGTGCGTGCCGGACCAGTCGCGGCGCACCTTCGCGTGCTTCCGGGAGACCAGGTCATCCTTGAGGATGATGTCCGCGTCCTTCTCGTCGCGGCCCAGGATGACTTCCTTCGCGTCCCCCAGCTCGATGCGCTCGCCTTCGCGGGGGCCGTTCATGAAGCGCAGGTAGCGCTCCTCGCCGCCGCCGGCCAGGCCGCGCATGGCGTCCTTCACCATGCCCCGGGCGATGAAGGACGTCTTCTCCCCGCCAGATTCGGGGTTCAGGTCCATCACCCGCTCGAAGCGGACGTCGAACGTGGCGATGGCGATGACGTCGCCGTTGCGCAGCAGCCGCTTCTCGCCCTTGGGCACGGGCTTGCCGTTGATCTGCGTGCCGTAGGAGCTGCCCAGGTCCTCCACGAAGAAGAGCGGCCCGTCCTGGCAGATGCGCGCATGGTTGCGCGACACCGCCTGCTGGGCGAGCACGACCTGGCAGGCCTTGTCGCGGCCCAGGGTGATGACCGCGTCGTCGAGGACGAACTCGGTGCTCTGGGCAGCGCCGGCCTCGCTGCGCTGTGTGACGGTGAGACGAACGCTCATCGAGAAGGAGGGGAGTCGGGAAGGCAGGACATCAGAACGTCGCGTCGCTCAGGAATCTCTCACACGTCTGGTACTCCGTGGGGAATTCCTCAGACGTCCCGTACTTCAGGAAGTTCTTGCAGGCGATCTGCGCGTGCTCGCGCTTGTGGGCTTCGAAGAAGAGTTCGTAGAGGCCGAAGTGGCAGGCGGCGTACTTCGCATCCAGCTTGACGCACTTGCGGTAGGTGGCCTCTTCCTCCGCCAGCAGGCCCTTCTCGCGGTACTGACGCGCGAGCATGAAGAGCGCGGGCGCGGAGTTCTCCGCCTGCTGCGTGTCCTTGATCTCCTTGAAGGCCGCGTCGGTGAGGGCCGTCTTGCGCTGGGCCAGGGACAGGTTGTTGATGCAGCTGCTGTTGCTGGGGTCCAACTGGGCGCAGTTGGCGAAGGACTCACGCGCTTCCTGGTAGCGGCCCAGCTCCATCAGCGCGGTGCCCAGGTCGTGCCACAGCAGGGGGGAATCCTGGACCAGTTGCGTGGCCCGGGCGAGGTGCTCGCCGGCCTCGTCGTAGTCACCCTTCGAGTAGGAGATGATACCCAGGAGGTGGTGCACGTCGGAGATGCCAGGATTGACGGCCAGGATCGTGCGCAGCTCCTTCTTGGACTCGTCCATCTTCCCCATCTTCATCAGGGTGAGTGCCAGGTTGTAGCGCGACTCCAGATTGTCCGGGTTCACCTTGAGGGCTCGCCGGAAGTTGTCGTGCGCCTTTCCGTACGCGCCTTCCTGCATGTAGATGGCGCCGAGGTTCTGGTACGCCTGGAGGTGCTCCTGGTTGTAGCGCAGGGCCTTGATGAAGTGCTTCTTCGCGTCGTCCTGCCGGCCCGAGGACATGGCGATGATGCCCTTGTTGGACCAGAGGTCCGCGTACTGGGGGGAGAACTCCAGGCCCAGGTCGCAGAACGTCTCCGCGCGGGTCAGGTCGCCCTTGGCCATCTCTTGCGTGCATAGCTCGTTGTTGATGAGCGCCCGCTCATGCGGCGGCGGGGTCCGGACGCAGGCGACGAAGGGCAGGGCGGAGACCAGGGACAGCGCAGCAACAAGTCGGCGGACACGCATGGCGGGGCGAGTGTAGGAGAGCGCCCGCGCCCAGGCAACGCCCGGAGTGGCTTGAATCCAGGCTGTTTTCCGGGGGTTACGCCGGTAGAGTGGCGGCCCATGCGTACCCTGCTCTGCACCCTCGGCTTTACCCTGGCCCTGCTGTCGGCCAGCCCCGCGCATGCCCAGTTCGCCAATCGCAGCCTGGGCCTGTCACTGGGCTACATGGACTTCAACCGGACGAACGGCCTGGATGACGCGTTCTTCGTGGGCGTCGACGCCAGCCTCTACATCGAGAACGGCTTCGAGGTGGTCTCCCTGTCGAAGATTGCGTTCCCACGCGACACCACGGACCGCAACGAGAAGCGCGTGGTGGGCCTGGCGCCGTCCATCGGCATCCGGTACCTGCTGATGGAGGAGTCCATCCGCCCCTATGTGGGCTCGGACCTGAGCTACCTCGTCGTCTTCAAGAACAGCGTCAGCAACTTCGTGGGCATTGGCCCCAACGTCGGCATCGACTTCTTCATGTCGGACTCGGTGAGCGTGGGCGCGCGCGCGCAGTACAACTTCTACATCGCGCTCAACGAGAAGACGCAGCGCACGCTCACGCTGTCTGCCGGCGCTGCGGCGTACTTCTAGGCTGCCCCTTCGGCGGTAGCAGGGCCGCGGCCACCAGCAGCGCCCACTTCTCGTCGGAGAGGTGGGGCGGCTTCTCCATGGCCAGCGCGTCCTGCAGCCTTGCTCCCAGTGCCGCGAACAGGCGGAGCCGCGCCTCCATGCGCAGTTCCTCACGGCGCAGGGCCGCTGTCAGCACCACTTCCCGCTCCTCGCTGGACAGGCGCTTCACGCGCGACACGAAGAGCGGATCCGCCAGCAGCCCTTCGTCGCCGGGCATGCCCAGGGCGGAGGGCACCTTCAGGCGCCGCTCGCGCACCACCAGCGTTCCCGCCAGCATGTCCCCCAGCCGCTGCTGGGAGCCGGACACGAGCGCGGTGAGCCCTCCCACCAGGTAGAACAGGGGCAGCCGGTCCACCGGACGCGCCAGGTTGCGCAGCGCCGCGTGGTAGAAGCCGATGCGCACGCCGCTCTCCTGGATGACCCGCAGCGACATCACCCGCTTGCCCACGGTGCGTCCGCTCCACACCGTCTCCAGCGTTATCGCGTAGCCCCAGTCCACCAGGAAGTAGATGACGATGGACAGCGCGCTGGCGAAGCCCGGGAAGGCGAACATCACCAGGCTGAGCGTCGTCAGGATGGTGCCGGTGAGCAGCGTGACGATGACGGCGTCCAGCAGCCACGCCAGGAAGCGCGAGTACAGACCCGCGAGCGTGAAGCGGAACTCCACGTACTCGGGGGTGAGCACCGTGTGGGTGCCGTCCAGCAGGGTGTCGGTGGCGGTCGTCACCGACACAGTCTAGCCGCGGCGGCGCACGTGCGGGCGGCTCGAGGCATATTCATCGCGGCTCCAACGATTTCAGTGAGGGCGGCGGAAGGCGGGGGAGGGTGTCCGAAGTGACTTGCCCGCCGTCCGGAGAGCAGGCGGGCGGCACCTCGCACGACAGCGCTATTCTTGGGGCGAGAGGGCGTGGGGTAGTCTGCCGCGCACTCGCACCGTGCTCCCCTCCGACTCCTCATCATGGAACCGCCGCCTTTGGCCGGCGGCAGCCTTTCAGTTCGCGCTCATCGCAGGGGTGACGCAGCTGAAGACGGCTTCCAACGCCCTGGTGCTGTCGCGCTTCGAGTCCCAGGCGCTGCCGTACCTGTACCTGCTGGGTGCGTTGATGACGGCGGCCATGACGGTGCTGCCGCGCTCCAAGCCGGGCTCGCCCTTCGAGTCCCCGGGCCTGCTCACGGGCATGGGCGGCGTGGTGGCGCTGGTGCTGGCGGTGGCCCTGTCCGCGGGGCAGCGCATGCCCGCGCTGGCGCTGTACCTCTTCGCGGACACCTTCTCCACGTTCGTGTCCTTCCGCTTCTGGGGCCGCATGGCGGCCGCCTTCGACGCGCGTGAGGCGCGCCGGGCCTTCACCGCGCTCAACGGCTTCGCCATGGGCGGAGGCATCGCCGGAGGTCTGCTGGTGCAGGGCCTGGCGGTGAAGCTGGGCACGCCGGCCATCGTGGTGAGCGGCGCCGTGGGCCTGCTGGCCGCGGGCGCCATCTTCCACCACCTGTACAAGGGCCTGCCGCCCACGCCGCCGCGCGGCCGCCCCGCGTCCTTCCTGGGGCTGCGCTATCTGGCGGAGAGCCCCTACGCCCAGGTGCTGGCGGCGCTGGGCATCGCGTTCGCGGTGCTGTCGTCGTTCGTGGACTACCTCTTCCGGCTGCGCCTGGAGGGCACGCTGAGCGAGGACGCGCTGACGGCGCTCTTCGGTTCGCTCCAGCTCTGGATTGGCCTGTTCTGCGTGGCCTTCCAACTGCTGGTGGCGCAGCGCCTGCTGAAGCGGCTGGGGCTCTTGCGCTACGTGGCGATGGTGCCGCTGGTCCTGGCGCCGCTGGCGGGCGCGGCGCTCGTCACCCCCAGCTTGTGGCCGGTGCACTTGCTGCGCCTGGTGGAGACGGCGGTGAGCTACTCCATCCTCCCGGTGGGCATCCAGTTGCTCTACACCGCGGTGCCGGACGACCAGCGAGAGGGCCTGCGCGCCACGGTGGATGGGCTGCTGCGCAAGGGCGGCGTCGTGCTGGCCGGTCTGTTGCTCATCGGCGCGGGACGCGCGGCCAACGGCGTCACCATGGCGGTGGCGGTGGTGGGCATGTGCGCGGCGCTGGGCCTGCTGCTGGTGCGGCTGAAGTCCGCGTACGTGGCCGCGCTGGGCGAGCAGGTGGGAGCGCCCGAAGAAGAGGACGTGGCGCTGGAGGGCGAGGAGGAGCAGCGGCTGCTGGCCGAGGCCCTGGCGGCCCCTTCTCCGGAGCGGGTGCTGCGCGCGGTGGCGATGATGGAGCAGGCGGAGGTGCCGCTGCGTCCGCACCTGCCCGCGCTGCTGCGTCACCCGCACGAGCGCGTGCTGGAGCGCGGCGTCTCCCTGGCCCTGGAGTTGGAGGCGCACGAACTGGCGCCGGTGCTGGAGCGGTTGGTGGAGGAAGGGCCACGTCGGCCTCGAGACCAGGCCGTGTGGGCCCTGGCGCGGTTGTCACCGGAGCGGGCGGAGCGCCTGCTGCCCGCGCTGCTGAACCACCCGGACGTGGGCCTGCGCTGCGCGGCCATTGGCGCGCTGGTGAAGTCGACGGGGAGCGCCGTGGCGCTGGACGCGCTGCGGGCGATGTTGTCGCGCGGCGAGGGCGCACCGGTGCCCGAGCGCCGCGAGGTGGCGCGGCTGCTGGGGCGCATCCAGAACTCACGCTTCGCGGAGCCGCTGGCGCGCTATCTGGAGGACGCGGACGGCTCCGTGCGGCACGTGGCCCTGGTCGCGGTGGGCAGGGGCGGCTACGCGGAGCTGGCGCCCCGGCTGCTGCCGTTCCTCACCTGGCGGGAGGAGCGCAAGGCGGCGCGCGAGGCGCTGGTGGCGCTGGGCGACGAGGTGACGCCGTTGGTGGAGGAGCAGCTCAACAAGCACATGGCGCCGCTGGCGATGCGGCTGCAACTGCCCCGCGTGCTGCGCGGCATCGGAACACCGGCGGCGCTGGACGCGCTGCTGTTCTCCAACGTGCGCGACGACGCGTCCCTGCACTTCCGGATTGGCGCGCAGATGTCGCGCCTGCGCGACGAGCACCCCGAGCATCCCGTGGACGTGGAGCGCGTGCGCGAGGCCCTGGGCCGGCGGCGGGAGGTCTACCGCAACCTGGTGGGCGCCTTCCGCGACCTGCGCGCGGCGTTGGGGGATGGCTCGCTGCTCACGCGCGCGGTGGGCGACCGGATGGACCAGGCGTTGGAATTGTCCTTCTTCCTCCTGGGGCTGCTCCATCCGTCACACGTGATGCGCGGCATCCACTACAACCTGGTGGGGCCGGACCTGCGCCGTCGCGCGTTGGCGCTGGAGTTGTTGGAGAACCTGGTCGACGAAGAGGACCGGGAACTGGTGATGGAGCAGGTGGAGGCGCACCACCGCGAGCTTCCACCCGGCGCGCCGGGCCGGTTGTGGCGGCGGCTGGCGGCGCTGGTCCAGAGCGAAGACGGCGTGCTGCGCGCATGTGCCCGCCATGTGGCGTGGGTGAACGGGCTGCACGTGCTCCCACAGGAAGGTGACATGAGCGACAGGACAGTCCAGCGGATGTTCGCGCTGGAAGGGGTGAGTGTCTTCTCCCAGTGCGACGTGGATGACATCGCCGCCATCGCCGCCGTGGCCCGCGAGGCGTCGTTCCGCACGGGAGAGCGCATCTACGCCCAGGGCGACCCGGGCGACGCGCTCTACGTCATCGTCGACGGCGCCGTGGATGCCTTCCACGACGGCGAGCACGTGCTGCGCTTCCAGGGCAAGCAGGCCTTCGGCGAGGTGAGCCTGCTCGACGGCGCACCGCGTCCCACGGACATGGTGGCCGCGGTGGACACGCGGGTGCTCATCATCGACCGGCGTGACTTCTTGGATTTGCTCGCGGACCGGCCGGAGCTGCTGACAGGCTTCTTCCGCGCGGTGAGCCTGCAGCTCCAGGCGCTCATCGACCTGCCGGACTCGCGCGAGACGGGCGAGCGGCTGGAGATGACGGCGCCGCTGGGCCCCCTGGCGCCGCCGCTGCCGGATGGGCCGGCGCCGGATGGAAACGACGACCGCTCGCGCGACGACTCCTGAGCCGAGCGGCGCGGGGACGTCCCTCCCGTCACCACACGTCGGCGGGGCGGGGTACCTCGGCTTCGGGCGGCGAGGCGTTCGCACCGGCGGCGAGCGCCTTCCTGGCCGCGGCCACGTCCTCCTCCAGCAGGTGCGCGGAGGCGACGGGGATGAGCGGCCGGACGAAGAACTTCATCGGAGGAAATGAACCCAGGAATCGGACCACCGCCAGCCCGGCGAACACCCAGGGGTGGCGCTCCGTGCTGGAGATGGGGGCGAAGACCTCCTCCGTGCGCCGTCCCCAGGACGCGCCGTACCGCTGTAGCGAGCCCCACCGAAAGCCCGGCACGCGCGTGGTGAGCACCGTCCACACCCGCAGGAACCAGGGCGGCCGCGTGGCCCCCGCGGATGGCTCCCAGGCCCGCGCGCTCTTGGCGGCGGTGAAGACCACCCACCACCACGCGCCCCATGCGGTGAACAGGGCGGTGAAGACGAAGCGGGAGGCGCACATGAACGGGAGGGTGATCAGCACCAGCGCCGGCACGCCCACCATGAGCAGCAGGAAGGCCCGCCAGCGTCGCTTCACCTTCTTGCGCAGCCACGCCACGTTGAGGCGCACGCGCGGCGGGAACTCTTCGTCCTCTGGCTCCAGCCCTGTGAGCAGGCTGGCCTTGCGGGAGATGGCGTCGTGGTAGTCCCGCGACAGGGCGATGACCACCCACTGCGCCAACTGCAGCGCGGCGAACAGCGCCGCCCAGAAGGCCAGGCCCCACACGGAGAGGCCCTTCACCGTCCAGGTGCTCTTTTCGTGAACAGGCGCCTGGGTGTCCTCGGCGGTGTGGGGAGCATCCTCCGTGGCATCGGTGCGCTCCTTGGCGGAGGACGCCGGGGCCTCCGAATCCAGGTCCTTCGTGGCCTCCATCACCAGCGCGGTGATGGCCTTCGCCAGGGACGTGCCCGCATCGGCCCCCTGGGCCGCGGCCTCAACGTCCCGGATGCGCTGCTCCAGCCTCGCATCGGGCGTGTCCGCCGGGATGGGGGAGGGCTTCTGGGCGTCCGGAGTGGCTCCCGCGACGTCCTCTGCCTCTCCGGTGGAGGCGCTCTCGGGGGACTCGTCGCCCGCTCCCGACAGAGAGGGGACCACGGCTGTGGGCTCGGGCTGCACTTCGGGACCTGAGGGCGTCCCCTCGCCAGCGCGCTGCGCGGCGGCCTGCTTGCGCCGGGCAACCTGCGCGTCGATTTCCTGGAGGCGTTGGATGGTCTGAGCTTCAACCTCTTTCGCACGCCGGGTGGCAGCTGCCGCCTCCTTCTTGTCGTGCTGGTCGACGAGGGCCTCGGCGACTTCTCGAATCCGCGCCGCCTTGGCGCGCGCTTCGGCTCGGGACTCCCGCTTGCTGGCGCTTTCCGCCGCTTCAGTTCCGGAAGTCATGCAACTCAGGGCCAATGCCAGAGCTGCAATGGATTGAAGAAACCCGACACGAATGTATTGTCTGCGTGCGACCGGGTCGCCCAGCAGCGCTCCACCGATGTGGAACGGCAGGCTCATGCCGTAGAAGAACTGGCGCAGGCGCCCTTCGGGCGGTTTCCGGTCTTTCAGTGAGAAGTGACGCGCACCCGCGCTCACCTCGCCCCAGAGCTCGCGCGCTCGGGCCCCGCCCTGGCCGGCAAACCCCTGCTCTGTGTGATTGTGAACCTTGCCTTCGGGTGAGGAACCGCCGTGCCGCGTGTCGCTGTCTGCCACGTGTCTCAGCGTAGCACGAGCCGAGTTGTGCTAAAGGCGCACCTGTGAGCGCGAACCCTCTCCGTCCTCGTCCCTTCCGCCAGCCGCTGTCCGGCGTGCTGGTCCTCGCCCTCGGTGTCGTCGCCGGCTGCGAGAAGAGCAATCCCACTCCTCCTCCGGCCGCCGCGCCGGAAGCCAAGGCTCCCGTTGCTCCTTCCGAAGTCACGCTGCTCGTGACGGGTGGCGCGTTCGGTCAGCTCCAGCCCTCCGAGGGCAAGGGCGGCGCGGCGGAGCTGCTCGGCCGCTGGATGGCCGATGAGAAGCACTGTCCCGGTCCCGTGAAGGAGGGCCAGCCTACGTGCGCGGACGCCAGCACGCTGGCGCTCGCCACGGGTGACCACTGGAACGGCCCGGCCATCTCCTCCTTCTTCCTGGGCACGCCCACGGCCGAGGTCATGGGCCGCATGGGCTACGCCGCCTCCGCCCTGGGCAACCATGAGCTGGCCTTCGGCAAGGAGGCCTTCCTCAAGAACCGCGGCGCGGGTGGCTTCCCGTTCCTCGCCGCCAACCTCAAGGTGAAGGACCCGGCGCTGGCGGGCGACCTGTCCATGCCGGCGTTCCAGATTTTCGAGCGCCGCGGCCTCAAGATTGGCGTGGTGGGCCTGGCGTCCGAGAAGACAGTCCGCACCGCCATGCCGGGCCGCGCGGATGGCCTGGAAGTGACGGGCTATGAGGAGGCGCTCACCACCGCCATTCCGGAGGCCCGCAAGGCCGGCGCGGACGTGGTCGTGGTGCTCGCCGACGAGTGCGTCACCGACCTGCAGCCCGCGGTGGCGAAGCACCCGGAGTGGAAGGTGGCGCTGGTGGCCGGTGGCCGGTGCGCGCAGCCCGTCGAGCTGAAGGACGGCGCGACCAGCTTCGTGTCGCTGGACCGTGGCTTCGGCAAGTACCTGCGCGCGCACGTCACCTTCGACCCGGCGAAGCCCGCGGGTGAGAAGCTGACCGGCCTGGATACCAAGGTCGTCGAGGTGTCGGGCGGCGCGCCGGACGCGGAGACGGCGCAGCTGGTGGGCAAGTGGAAGACGCAGCTGGACGAGGTGCTGGGCCAGCAGATTGGCTTCTCCAAGGCCGGCATCCCCCACTCGTCACCTCAGATGGCGAAGTGGGTGGCGGGCGCGGTGCGCAACGTGCTGGGCACGGACGCGGCCGTCCTCAACAGCGGCGGCATCCGCGGCGACCTGCCCGCCGGTCCGGTGACTCGCGGCAGCATCTACTCGGTGATGCCGTTCGAGAACTCGCTCCTCGTCGTGAAGCTGAAGGGCGAGGACCTGGCCCGGCAGTTGGCCAACCCGAACGCGCTCGTTTCCGGCTTCACGGCCGCGGGCAAGGGCAAGTTCAAGGACGCCAAGGGCAAGGCCCTGGACCCGAACAAGGAGTACACGGTCGCCACGGTGGAGTACCTCTACTTCGGCGGTGACGGCTTCGAGTTCGAGAAGCTGGCCCCCGAGCCCACCGAGACGGGCATGGCGTGGCAGACGCCGGTGGTGGACTGGACCAAGGACCAGGCGAGCAGCGACAAGAAGCCGCTGGAGAAGCTGCTGAAGTAGTCCTCGCCGTCCTGCTTCTGTCGGACCCCTGAAGCGCCGGAGGAGGCCACCTGGGCCCTTCCGGCGCTTCGTCGTTTCAGCGGGGCCAGGGGCTCACGGCGTTTCCACGGCAGGCGCCGCCGTGGGCGGGGTCACCGCGGCGGGAGGGGCATCGGGCCCGCACACGGCCTCATAGCGGGCCAGCGTGTCGTGCACGGTCCGCCGCAGCCGCTGCGGCGTGCCTTCGTGGAGCATGTCCACCGCGAGCTGCTGGGCATCCAGCGCCTCCGGGCATCGACCGAGCTGGAACAGGAGGGTGGACCACGTGTCCAGCACTGACGCGTTCCCCGGCGCCAGCGACAGGGCCCGCTGCGCCGCCGTCAGGCCCTTCTCCGGCTGGGCCGTGCGCGCGTAGTAGCCGGCCAGTCCGTTCTGCGCGCTCACGCTGCCGGGCAGCAGCGCCACCGCGCGGAGCCTCGCGGCCTCTTGCTCCTCGGACGTATTTCCCGCGGCGTCCAGCGCCTGGGCCATGGCGTTCCACGCGTGGCCGCTGGCGGGGTGGTGCTCCACCAGCTCTCGCGCCACGGCGAGCCTGCGGAACGGATCCTCCGTGGAGCGGATGCGCAGCAGCATGGCGTCCACGTTGCCGGGCTCCTCGCGCGTGGCCTCCGCCATCTCCCGTTCGATGTGGGGCAGCCGTTCCTCCATGGGGGACGCGCCCGGTGTCATCAGGAACAACTGGGCGCGGATGGCGTGGACCTCGGCCGCGCGCATGGGGCGCGTTTGCAGCGGGCTCGTCACGGGCGCCAACGGCGCGGTGATGGTGCGGTAGTTCATGTGCCCAGGGCGGCGCACGTAGCCATTCAGCTCGCCAGCCAGGTCCTCCTCGCCGCGGAAGGCGGCCTCGAAGGCTTGCCGGGGTTCCTCGCCCTGCATGAGGCGCTTCTGGAAGTCCTCGAAGCGCACGCCGTGCCGGCTGATGAAGAAGTGCACCCACAGCCAGGAGGACGCGTAGTACTGCCGCGACTCGGCGGTGCCGAGCAGCCCCTTGCTGTCCCATTCCCAGAGCTCGTCGAGCGTGCGCCAGCCATGCCGCTGCACCTGGTTGTAGAAGGCCCCGTGGATGCGCCCGAGGATGACCTCGCGCCGCTCCGGCCTGAGCGCGATGGTCTCCAGGTAGCTGGCCAGTCCTTCGGATAGCCAGCGTGGTTGGCGGACGAGCGCGAGCTCGGAGAGGTAGTGCGTCAGCTCGTGGGCCTGGGTGGTGATGTCCGCGGTGGCTTCGCTGAGCGCGTAGGCGTGCCCGGCCAGCACCAGCAGCGGGCCATCCTCGGTGTTGGTGGAGAAGCCTTCGATGCGGATGTTGGTGAACTCCTCCAGCGCGCTGCGGTTGTGGAGGACGATGATGTCCACCGTGCCCGGCGGGTCGAAGCTGCCGCCCCACGCTTGCAGCAGCCCTTCGCGGAGCAGCTCCAGCTCCTGGGCCGCTTCCTCGGCCGTCTCCGTGTCCAGGTTGGTGCGGACGGTGAAGTGGGGACTGCGCACCTCCACCCAGGGGCGGCCTCCCTCCAGGGGACACAGGGCGCGCATGCTCGTGCATCCCGACAGCAGGGCGAGCAGCCATCCCAGGAACGCCATCCGACACGTCATGGTCCTGCGTTTTCCCACAAAGCTTCGTCGGAGGGCAGGGTGGGCCGCCACGTCACTGGGGTAGAGTGCCGGCCCATGGAGATGGCGGAGTTCATCGAGTCCCGCAAGCCGCGCTGGGAGCAACTGGAGTCGCTGCTGGACCGGTCCGAATCCCACGGCCTGCGCGAGCTGAGCCTGGAGGACGCCAGGACGCTGGGCCGGCTGTATCGTGCCGTCTCCAGTGATTTGCTGTGGGTTCGCGCGCGCAGTGGCTCGGCGGACGTGAATGCCTACCTCAACGATTTGGTGGGGCGGGCGTACGCGCTGACGTACCCGGGCCGGCGCCCGCGCCTGGCGGACGTGTGGGGCTTCGTGGCGCGGGGCTTCCCCGCGCTGATGCGGCGCGAGTGGCGGATGTACGTGGCGTCGCTGCTGCTGCTGCTGGCGGGCATGGGCTTCGGCTACGTGGGGATGATGGTGGACCCCGACGCGGCGCACTATCTGGTCCCCGCCGAGCACCTGAACCTGGACCCCGTCGAACGCGCGGCAGACGAGGCCGCGGGTGACGGGATGTCGGTAGGAGACCAGGCCCAGTTCACCACCTACCTCTTCACCCACAACATCCAGGTGGCCTTCCTGGCGTTCGCGCTGGGAATCACCGTGGGCCTGGGCACGGCCATCATGCTGTTCGTCAACGGCCTGTTCCTGGGCGCGCTCGCACAAGTCTATGCAGCCAAGGGAATGGCGGGCTGGTTCTGGGCGTGGATTCTTCCGCACGGCATTCCGGAAATCACCGCCATCTGCATCGCGGGCGCCGCGGGATTGGTGATTGCGCGAGGCATGGTGGCCCCGCGAGGACTGCCCCGTGGACAGGCGGTGCGACAGGAGGCGGTGACGGCGGTGCGGCTGCTGTTCGGCACGCTCGTCCTGTTCGTGCTCGCGGGCTTCATCGAGGGCACGGTGTCCCAGATTCATCCGCCCAAGCTGTCGGTGGCGTTCAAGGTGTCCTTCGCGTTGACGGTGGGCGCGGGCGTGTACGCGTACCTGCTGTCGGACTGGCTGCGTGGGGGGCGCGCGGCGCCAGACGGCGGCGCTGGGTCCGCCCATGGATGAGCGCTTGTGGCTGCCTCCGCTTCCGAGTGAGCCGGAGGTCCTCATCGAGTGCCCACGCTTCTCCTTCGTGAAGCGCCGCGCGGACGGGGCGGTGGACTTCGTGTCGCCGCTGCCGTGCCCGTACAACTACGGCAGCATCCCGGGCCTTGCGTCGGATGAAGGCGACCCGCTGGACGCCGTCGTGATGGGGCCCCGGCTGGCGCTGGGGCAGCGGCTGCGTGTGCCGGTGGTGGGCGTCATCGGCTTCGTCGACGCGGGGCGGGGGGACCCGAAGGTGGTGTGCGCCGCCGCGCCCCTGACGGCCGCCGAGCGCGCGGGCCTGGAGCGCTTCTTCCGCGTCTACGCCCTCTTCAAGCAGGTGTTGCACCGCGTGCGAGGCAACGTCCCGGATACCCGCTTCATGGGGTGGCTGCCGCTGCCCGTCCCGGCGCCGGACGCGGCCCCGGAGGCTACAGCACGCCGCGCGCCTTGATGTCCAGATAGCGGTTGACGGCGGCCAGGCTCAGCTCATCCGGCTGCACGTCGAGCATCTGCACGCCGCCCTGGCTCACCCGCGCCTTGAGCACTTCGCGGTCGGTGAGCAGCTCGGAGGCCACCGCGTGCTGGAAGGCCTCTTCCGGGCTGGGGGGCGGTGTGCGCAGCAGCTTCTGGAGCGCGGTGTCCTTCACCGACAGGCACAGAGGGACGTGGCGCCGAGCCAGGCGGTGCAGCGGGGCCACCATGGTGGAGGCCTGCTCCTCGTCCAGGAAGTCGGTGAAGACACACAGCAGGCTGCGGCGCGTGAGGCGGAGGTTCAGCTCCTTGAAGAGCGCCAGGTAGTCCACGTACGTGAGGCTGGGCGTGGTGCCGTAGAGCGTGTCGACAATCTTCCGGTACTGCGTGCGTCCGGCCGCGGGCGGCAGGTAGGCCTTCACGCCATCCGCGAAGACGGCCAGCCCCACGCGGTCGCCGTTGCGCACGGCCACGAAGGCCAGGAAGAGGGCCGCGTTCACCGCGTGGTCCAACTTGGTGAGGCCGTCCACCTGCGCGGCCATGGAGCGGCCCGCGTCCACGCAGATGAGGATGGACTGCGAGCGCTCCGACTCCAGCACGCGCGTCACCGGCCGCCCACGCCGCGCGGTGGCCTTCCAGTCCACGTCCCGCACGCTGTCGCCCTGGGCGTAGTCGCGCAGGCGGGCGAATTCGCTGCCACGCCCGTCGCGCCGGAGCTGCCGCAGGCCCAGGTTGACCAGGTCCAGCGCCGCGCCCGACAGCAGCAGCCGGTTGGCGCCGCGAAGGTCCGGGTACACGGCGATGTCCTGCGCCGCGGGGAACACGCGCTCGTGGGACACCAGCCCCAGCGGCCCGCGCACGCGGACGTGCACGTCTCCAAACTGGAAGCGGCCGCGCTTCACGGGCGTCACCCGGTACACCCAGCGTGACTCGCTCCGCGCGGGCAGGTGCAGCGGGGCCTCGTCCGGCGTGGCGGCGAAGCCATCCGGCACGTCGTCCCGGACGCGCACCTGGACGGCGCCGCCGCTCCGGTGAATCAGCCGCACCACCACCTTGTTGGCCACACCCACGTTGAGCCGCGCCGGCAGCACCCGGTGGACCTCCAGCCGGGCCCTCCGAGCGGTGAGCACGTCGAACACCGCCAGCGCCAGCACCAGCGCGTCCAGCGCGAGCACGGCGCCGCCAATGCCGGGGCTGAAGCCCGCCAGCATCATCGGCAGCGCGAGCAGCGCCAGCAGCACCCAGAGGCGCGGGGTGGGAATCACCGGGGGACCTCGACGCCGCGCACCACTTCGCGCAGCACGTCCGTCGGCGTGGCCCCGTCCAGCTCCGCGTCCGGCGACAGCAGCAGGCGGTGCTTCAGCACGGGCGCCGCCAGGAAGCGCACGTCGTCCGGGGTGACGAAGCCGCGCCCGCGCAGCGCCGCCAGGGCCTTGGCCGCCAGCAGCAGGTGCACGCCCGCGCGAGGCCCGGCTCCCAGTCGAATGCGGCTGGAGGCGCGCGTGGCCGCCACCAGCTTGCGGACGTATGCCAGCACCGGCGGCTCCACCGTCACTTCATTCAGCGCGCCGCGCGCGGCCAGCAGCCCGTCCTTCGTCACCGCGGCATTGACGCCCGCGCGTTGCAGGTCCCCCGAGTCGAAGCCCCGGTGCACGGAGGCCAGAATCGCGTCCTCCTCCTCCGGCGCGGGGTAGCCCACCTCGATTTTCAGCAGGAAGCGGTCGAGCTGCGCCTCGGGCAGCGGATAGGTGCCTTCGGACTCCACGGGGTTCTGCGTGGCGAACACGGTGAAGAGCGGGGAGAGCGGCAGCACGCGGCCCTCCATGGACACCGAGCGCTCTTGCATGGCCTCCAGCAGCGCGGACTGCGTCTTCGCCGGGGCGCGGTTGATTTCGTCCGCCAGCAGCAGGTCCGTGAAGATGGGGCCGCGTACCAGCGTGAAGCCCTGCGTCTTCAGGTCGAACACGCTGGTGCCCAGGATGTCCGCGGGCATCAGGTCCGGGGTGAACTGGATGCGCTTGAACTCCGCGCCGATGCTGCGCGACAGGGCCTTGGCCATCAACGTCTTGGCCACGCCGGGCACGCCTTCCAGCAGGATGTGGCCGCCGGCGATGAGGCCACAGAGCATCAGCTCCAGGGCCTCGTCCTGGCCGACCACGGCCTTGCGCACCTCGGACAGCACGGCCTCGCGGATGGCGTGAGCGGCCTGCACGGCGTTGCCAGCCGGGGCGGGGGAGGGGGCGGACAGGGTGTCGTTC
>NZ_SRLV01000137.1:0-15123 GCF_006518205.1 Myxococcus sp. CA005
GGACTGTCCGGCGGGCTCCTCCGGCGGCAGCGGCTCCGGCGGGGGGATGGTGCGGGGGTGACAGGCGGACAACATGAGCAGCAGCAGGGCGACGTGGCGCATGGGCGAGGGGAAACTCTACCTTGCACCTCTTGGAGCGCGGCGCGTAGATTGCCCGCGCGCTCATGGCCCGCGAAAAGGACAACATCGCTCTCTCCGACGAGCACAACACTCGTGGAATCGAGCTGGCGGACCGGGGTTGGCTCGACGAGGCCATCAAGGAGTTCAAGAAGGCCATCGACCTCGACCCGAGCTCCGCGCACGCCCACGACAACCTGGCGACCGTCTACGCGGAGAAGAAGCTCTTCCGCGAGGCCCTGTCGGAGTACCTCACCGCCCTGAAGCTGGAGCCGGAGAGCGCCACGGCGCACTACAACCTGGCCTGCTTCCTCTCCACCCACGCGGGGGAGATGGCGGTGGAGGAGTACAAGGAAGCCATCGAGTTGGATCCGGAGTATCCGGACGCCCACCTCAACCTGGGCCTCACCTACGCGGACCAGGGCCGCGTGGAGGAGGCGATGCGCGAGCTCCAGACGGCCATCGAGCTGGACTCCCAGGATGCCTTCCCCCGTCACGAGCTGGCCGCGCTGATGATGGACGAGGGCGACTACCGCTCCGCCATCACCCAGTTGAAGGAAGTGGTGCGCCTGGAGCCGGACAACTTCGAGGCGCAGCTGGATTTGGGCATCTGCTTCGCGCAGAAGGGCTTCTACGCGGAGGCGGAGCGTGCCTATGAGCGTGCGCGGGCGCTCAACCCGGAAGACCTGCTGCTCAACTACAACCTGTCCGCGCTGTTCGCGCTGTGGGGGCGTCCCAAGGACGCCGTGCAGTACCTGCAGAAGTCGCTCACCGCGGACCGGCCGAAGGTGATGGGGTGGCTGTCCACCGACCCCATGTTCGACGCCCTCAAGGGTGACCCGGACTTCGAAGCCTTGTTCTGAGCCATGGGCAACGAATGGTTGTTCCTGGGGTTGGCGATCCTCCTCGTATTCGCCAACGGCTTCTTCGTGGCGACCGAGTTCGCCATCGTGAAGATTCGCGCCACGCGGCTCCAGGCCCTGGTGGACGAAGGTGCGCCGGGCGCGCCCACGGCCATGAAGATGGTGGAGAAGCTGGACGCGTACCTCTCCGCCACGCAGTTCGGCATCACCCTGGCCTCCCTGGGCCTGGGCTGGCTGGGTGAGCCGGCCTTCGCGCGTTTGTTGGAGCCGGTGCTGGTGCAACTGGTGCCGGAGGGCGCCGCCACCACGTTGGCTCACTCCGCGGCGGTGGTGATTGGCTTCAGCATCATCACCTTCCTGCACATCGTCCTCGGTGAGCTGGCGCCCAAGAGCCTGGCGATTCAGCGGCCCGAGGACACGACGCTCGCGGTGGCGCTGCCCATGCGGGTGTTCTACGTCCTGTTCTACCCGGCCATCGTCCTGCTCAACGGGCTGGCGGCGTGGGTGCTGCGCGTCTTCGGCCTCCAGTCGGTGGGGGAGGCGCACGAGGCGCACAGCGAGGATGAGCTGCTGGTCATCCTCCACAGCTCGGCGCAGGCGGGCGCGATTACGACGGCGCGCGCGGAGCTGCTGGAGCGCGCGCTGGAGATGGCGCAGAAGACGGCGCGGCAGGTGATGGTTCCGCGCAACCAGGTGAAGTTCCTGGACGTGGAAGAGCCGCTGGAGAAGTGCATCGCGGATGCTCGCGCGGCGGGCCACACGTGGCTGCCGGTGTGCCGGGGCAATCTCGATGAGGTCGAGGGCGTGGTGAACGCCAAGGACCTCTTCTTCCTGCTGTCCCGGGGCGAGCTGCGCAGCCTGGCGCAGGTCCAGCGGCCGGTGCTGTTCATCCCCGAGGGCGCCACGCTGGAGCAGTTGCTGGCGGAGTTCCGGCGCCGGCGCCGGCAGACGGCGCTGGTGGTGGACGAGCACGGCGGCACGTCCGGGCTGGTGACGATTGCCGACGTGGTGGCGGAGGTGGTGGGCGACGTCGCGGAGCTGGGCCGCCGCATGGACGAGGTCCGCGCGCTGCCTGGCGGCCGCTTCGAGCTGCCGGGCACCGCGCAGCTCGACGACCTGGAGGAGCGGCTGGACGTCAACTTCGACCTGGATGAGGACGAAGAGGGCGAAGTGACGACCATCGCCGGCTACCTCATGACGAGGCTGGGCCGTGTTCCCGTGAAGGGGGACACGCTGCGGCTCGACATGTGGCGCATCGTCGTGGACGCGGTGGAAGGGCCACGCGTGGTGCGTGTCACCGTGGAGCCGCAAGCGCGGACGGCGTCCGCGCGCACCGTGTCGGACGGCTCGGCGGGCGCCGGTGAGCCGCCCTCTGGCGCCTCGAACGAGTCCTGAGCCCGTAGACGCTGGTTCCTGGCTGGGGCTTCTTCGCTGCGGGCGACCCGCGCTTCACGACGCGGCGGTTCTGTCTCACCCTTCCCCCGGGTCATGATGCGTGCGTGATGCCCGGCACGCGCGGCTGCCATACCGGCGTTCGCGTGCTCGACGAGGCCCTTCCGCACCGCGTCGACACGCCTGCCTGTCAGGTGGGCAAGGGCGGCGCGTTCGTGTGGGCTCGGGTGGGGGCGTGTCGAAGGAACCCAGCGTCCGCCGAGGGCATGTCAGACCGGAATGCTACGTCCCGCGGAAGGTCACGCGCTCGCGTGGCGCAACAGGACTCAACAGGGCTGAAGCAGCCGCACCAGCGGGAGGACGTCATGGGAGCGTAGAAGCGCGGTGCACACGCCGCCGCCTCGCAGTGCGCGCGCTACAGCTACAGAGCACGTCTGCTCTGTCGCATACCAGGCAACCGAACGTATGGCGATGCGTGGCATGGCCATGCTTGATCACCTGGAAGGTGGCTGGTACTCCTTTCTGCTGAACGCTCCGAGGCCGATTTTTCGGCCTCGCGCGCGATTTTCTCCTCGTACCGAGCCCGCTCTAGGAGCCCGCTGGCATGCGAATCAAGCGGTTGGACATCACCGGCTTCAAGTCCTTCATGGAACGGAGCGTCTTCACGTTCGACGAAGGCGTGACGGGCATCGTCGGGCCCAACGGCTGCGGCAAGTCCAACGTCGTGGACGCCATCCGCTGGGTGATGGGTGAGCAGAGCGCGAAGAACCTCCGTGGCCGCGGCATGGAGGACGTCATCTTCAACGGCTCGGAGAACAAGCCGCCGCTGTCCATGGCGGAGGTGTCGCTCACGTTCATCGTGGATGACACGGACCAGCTCGCGCCCCAGTACCAGGGCTTCTCCGAAGTGACGGTGACGCGGCGCCTGTTCCGCAACGGCGACTCCGAGTACCTCATCAACAAGACGCTGTGCCGCCTGCTGGACATCACCGAGTTGTTCCTCGGCACCGGCGTGGGCACGAAGGCGTACTCCATCATCGAGCAGGGCCGCGTGGGCCTCATCGTGTCCAGCAAGCCGGAGGACCGGCGCCACCTGCTGGAGGAGGCCGCGGGCGTCACCAAGTACAAGGCCCGCCGCAAGGCCGCCGAGCGCAAGATGGAGGCGACCGACGCCAACCTGCTGCGCGTCACTGACATCACCAACGAGTTGGAGAAGCGGCTCGACGCGCTGTCGCGCCAGGCGAAGAAGGCGGAGAAGTACAAGAAGCTCAAGGCGCGCATGCGGGACATCGACCTGCACGCGGCCACGCACCGCCAGTTGGAGCTGATGGCGGAGAAGAAGATGCTCCAGTCGCGGCTGGAGAACCTGGGCTCCGAGGAGCGGGAGAGCCTGGACCGGGTGAAGGAGCTGGAGGAGACCATCACCCGGCGCCGCACGGAGTTGGAGGCGGAAACCGCCGCGCTCCAGGCGCTGGCCGCGGAGGTGCACACGCTGGAGAGCTCCCTGCAGCGCGACACGCAGGAGATGACCTACGGCAAGCGCGACCTGGAGGAGACGCGGGCCCGCGTGGCCGCCGCCCAGGTGGAGCTGGACGGGCTCCTGGCGCGCAAGGCGGAGATGTCCGAGGCCATGGCCGCCCGCGAGGCGGAGCTGTCGGGCATCGCCGGCTCGTGGAAGGAGGACGAGGTCGCGATGCAGGTGGCGCAGGAGGAACTGCGCCGCGTGTCCCAGCTCCAGACGGAGGTGGCGCTGCGCCTGGAGCAGGAGCGCGCCGGCCTGGTGGCCGTGGCCACGCGCCTGGCCAACCACGAGAGCAACCTGGTCAACCTCGCTCGCCAGCGGGGGGATTTGGGTGCCCGCCGCGCGAAGCTCCAGGGCGAGCTGGAAACCCTGCGCGCCCAGGAGCAGACGCTGGAGAACGTCCGGGGCGACGTGGCGAAGCGGGTGGAGGACACCCGGCACCTCGCCGCGGAGCTGGCCGAGCGCAAGGGCCAGGAGGAGGACGCGCTCACCCGCACCCGCGCGGCCTTCACGGAGAACGAAATCGAGGTCATCGCGCTGCGGGAGGAGCTGAGCGACAAGCGCAGCCGCCTCTCCACGCTGGAAGACATCCAGAAGAACTACGACGGCTTCGACCGCGGCGTGCGCGCCGTGATGACGCGCGCCGGTGTGCAGGCCCGTGAGCAGGGCATCTTCGGCCTGGTGGCGGACGTCATCAACGTCACCCCGCGCTACGAGCGCGCGGTGGAGGCCGCCCTGGGAGAGCGGCTCCAGCACGTCATCGTCGAGAGCCGCGACAAGGGCGTGGAGCTGGTGGACTACCTCAAGGGCCACGCCGAGGGCCGGGGCAGCTTCCTCCCGGTGCCCGCGCTGGACACGCTGCCGGCCCCGCTGGAGCCGGACTTCAGCCAGCCCGGCGTGCTCGCGCATGCCCTGCGTGAGGTGACGTGTGAGGAGGCGCTGACGCCGCTCGTCCAACTGCTGCTGGGGGATGTCGTCATCGTCCAGGACGTAGCCACGGCGCGCGCGTGGACCGAGTCGGGCGGCCCGGCGTGCACGCTGGTGACGGTGGAGGGCGAGGTGTTCCGCCCGGACGGCACCATCGTCGGCGGTGAGAGCGAGGGCGCGGCGGTGGGCGCGCTCCAGAAGAAGCGCGAAATCGCCGAGCTGGCCACCGAGGTGGCCCGCGTGGAGGAGCGCTACAACGAGATTCTCACCCGGCACTACACGCTCCAGAAGCAGATGGGGCACGCGGAGGGCGTCCTCAAGGGGCTGGCGAAGAATCAGCACGCCGAGGAGCTGAACCTCGCCAGCCAGGAGAAGGACCTGCACAAGGCGGGCGAGGACCTGGCCCGCGTGCGCGAGCGGGTGCGGGCCCTGGAAGTGGAGGAGGGGCAGCTCACCCAGAGCCACCAGGCCCTGGAGCACGAGGAGGAGGCGAGCCGCGGCGAGGTGGCGCACGGCCAGGCGGACCGCGAGGGCCGCGAGGAGCGGGTGAAGCAGCTCGTGTCCGAACAGGAGTCGCTGCGCCTGCGCGCAGAGACGGCCAACGGCGAGCTGACGGGCCTGCGCATCAAGGTGGCCGCTGGCAGCGAGCGTGGCGAGTCGGCCCGCAAGGAGCTGGACAGCCTCGTCTCCCAGCGTCAGGACATGGAGACGCGCATCACCCGGCTCCAGGCCACGGTGGTGGAGGGTGGGGCGCGCGTCGAGGAGCTGGCGCGGCGCACGACGGACACCGAGGGCGGCCTGTCCCAGCGCGCCGAGGAGCACCGGCTCGCCGCGGAAGGGCTGGAGGCGCGCCGCGCGGCGCACACCACGGCCTCCGCGGAGGTGCGTGAGCAGGACGCGACGTTCCGCGAGCTGCGCGGCCGCGTGGACGAGCTGATGCAGGGCCTGTCGCAAATCTCGCTGCGGGAGCGCGAAATCGCCCTGGAGCTGGAGCACCTGGCGGCGGGCATCCGCGAGCGGCACCAGGTGGAGCTGGCGAACGAACTGCACAAGTACCACATGCTGGCCGCGCTGGCCCCGGAGACGGAGGCGGAGCTGAAGGACCTGCGCGCGCAGGTGGAGAAGATGGGGGAGATCAACCTCACCGCCATCGACGAGCACGCGGAGCTGTCCAAGCGCTACGATTTCCTCACCGCGCAGAAGAAGGACCTGCAGTCCTCCATCGAGCAGTTGAAGGAGGCCATCCAGCGCATCGACGCCACCAGCCGCGAGCGCTTCAAGCAGACCTTCGACGTGGTGAACGAGAAGTTCCAGGCCATCTTCCCCCGCCTGTTCGGCGGTGGCCGGGCCAGCCTCATCCTCACCAACGAGGGGCCGGGCGGGGAGCCGGGCGTGGAAATCGTCGCCCAGCCGCCCGGCAAGAAGCTGCAGAGCGTCAACCTCCTGTCGGGTGGCGAGAAGGCCCTCACCGCCGTGGGCCTCATCTTCGGCATCTTCCTCATCAAGCCGACGCCCTTCTGCCTCCTCGACGAGGTCGACGCGCCGTTGGATGAGGGCAACGTGGGCCGCTACAACGACATGGTGAAGGAGATGAGCAAGCAGTCGCAGTTCATCCTCATCACCCACAACAAGCGGACCATGGAGGTTTCCAACACCCTCTATGGCGTCACCATGGAGGAGCCGGGCATCTCCAAGCTCGTCAGCGTGCGCATGCGCGAGGCGGGCGCGGCCAACGACGACAAGGTGACGGCGGCGTAGGCCCGTCCGGGCGGGCAGGGCACCGGGCCTCCGGTGTCCGCCCCGCGGCGACGGTTTCTCCCTCAGAAACACAGAAGGCGCGGGCCCCGGCTTCCGGGCTCCCGCGCCTTCGTGTTTTCCGCCGTGGGGCGGGGACTCCTAGAACTTCTTCTTCGGGCAGGCGGCCTTGTCCTGCGCGGCCATCTTCTCCGCGTCGGCCAGTTCCTTCACGGACTCGTCGACGTTCTTCTGGGTGGCGGTGACGACGTCACCCCAGTTCTCCGCGTCCTTCGCCGCCATCTCCGTGGCCAGCGCCAGCGCGGCCTGGTCCGTGGCCTGGCGGGCCTTGATGGACTCGATGACGTCCGCGTCCGCCTTCACCAGCGCGTCGCACTTGCTGGCCATCTCGTCGAACAGGCGCCAGTTCTTGGTCTTCTGGTAGCGGTCCACGACCTCGGCGTAGGCCAGGGCCGCCGGGGTGCGGGCGCCATCGGCGATGGCCGAGTCCGCCGCGCGCTGGGTGCGGTTGAGGTCCAGTTGGAGGAAGCGCAGCTCGGGCGGCAGGGCGGCCGACGCGGCGTCCGGCGCGGACGAGTCGAAGTGGACGAAGCGGTAGGAGAAGCCCAGCTCGTCGGAGGTCAGCTTTGCCGGCAGCGCGGCAATCTTCGGCTGGAGGCAGGCGGCCAGCTGGTCCGCCTCGGTGTTGCCGGAGGGCGCGAAGGTGACCTCGGCCGGGGTGGGCTGCGTCTTCAGCAGCTTGATCTTCGCCGTCAGCGGCGGCGGGACCTGCTCCTTGAAGTTGGCGTAGCACTCACACCAGGTCGGCTGCGCCAGGCGCACCGCGCCGGTGAAGTCCGAGCCCTCGTTGATGTTGAAGGTGACGGAGTTGAGGCCGCTGGTGGTGTGCTCGAAGGGGATGGCCGCCTCCACCGGCTGCGCGCCCTTGGGCAGCGCGGACAGCTTCACCTGGGTGTCCACCACCTTCTGGATGCAGGCCTGGCCTTCCGGGGTGAGGTTCGTCCCGGTGACGGCGTGCGAAGCGCCCTGGTCCGTAACGGTCGTCTTGACCTCCACCGTGGTGCTCTTCTCCGCGCCCCGGTGCTTCGGGTCCACCAGGCACTCCATCACCTGGGGACGCGTGGTGAGCAGCGCGCCCAGCACGACGCCCTGGCTCGCCTGCTCCGGGAGCTGGAGCTCGCGCGGGAAGCAATTCACCAGGTCGAACGGGGGCTGGTTGGTGATGCGGACACGCTCCTCGGTCGACGTGGGCTGTCCGGCCTGGGCTGCGGGCTTCTGCTGGCCGGCGCAAGCGGCAGTGAAGACGACGGAGGCTACGGCAACACGACGCAACATGCGGTTGTTCTCCCTAGAGGTGGACCTGCTTGCGGACTTCTTTACTTCTCCAGGCCCTCGGCGTTCTTGAGGTCCTTGAGCCGAAGCCCGTTTTTTTTCAAAAGGCGATAAAGGCTCTGCATGGACAGGCCGGTGCGCTGCTCCGCGGCCTTCATGTCGAAGCCCACGGTTTTCATGACCTCGGCGAAATACAGGCGCTCGAAGTCGGCCAGCACCCTGTCCTTGGCCTCGTGGTAGGGCAGGGTGCCCACCAGCGTGGCCACCTGGGTGGTGGGGGGCTGTCCCTCCGCGCGTCGCGAGGGCTGGGCGAGGAAGTCCAGCCAGCTGCTGTTGCCCGTCTCCTCCATGAGGGCGCCGCGCTCCAGCACGTTGCGCAGCTCGCGCACGTTGCCCGGCCACTCATAGCCCTCGAAGAGGGCCAGCGTCTGGGGCGTGAGGGTGATGCTGGCGCGCAGCGTCTGGGCCAGGGCCTGGGCCAGCGCGGGCAAATCGTCCCGCCGGGTGCGCAGGGGCGGCAGGCGCACGCGCGCCACCGCGAGCCGGAAGTACAGGTCCGCGCGGAAGCGGCCCTGGCGCACGTCCTCTTCCAGGTTCCGGTGGGTGGAGGCGATGACGCGCACGTCCACCGCCACCGGCTGGCCGTCCAGCGACGGCACCTCGCGCGTCTCCAGCACGCGCAGCAGCTTGCCCTGCACGGGCAGCGGCAGCTCGCCCACCTCGTCCATGAAGAGGGTGCCGCCCCGGGCCGCCTCGAAGACGCCCCGCGCCTCGCGGTCCTCGCCGTCACCCGCGCGCAGGCCGCCGAAGAGCTCGCGCTCGGCCTTCTCCTCGGAGATGAGGTTGCAGTCCACGACCTTGAAGGGGCCGTGGCGCCGCGCCGAGTGCTGGTGCACCGCGCGCGCCGCCAGCTCCTTGCCGGTGCCTGTCTCACCCTCCACGAGCAGGCTCATGTCCTCGCGGGCGATGCGGCGCAGCTCCGTGAAGACCCAGCGCATCTTCTCCGAGGCGCCCACCAGCGCGCCGAAGGACTCCGCCCCCGCAACATCCACCTCGGTGGGACGCGGGGCGACCTTCACGGAGAGCTTCGTCTTGCCCAGCTCGACCTTGTCGCCGCTGGTCAGGTAGGCCTGCACCACCTGTCGGCCGTCCAGGAAGGTGCCGTTGCGGCTGCCGGTGTCGCGCAGCATCAGCCCGCGCGCGGTGCGCTCCACCTCCAGGTGGCGGCGGCTCACCGTGGCGTCGGTGAGGACCAGGTCGCAGGCGCTGTCGGAGCCCACGCGGACCAGTCCGTCCTGCGTCTTCACCTTCTTGCCCTTGTCAGGTCCGGCAACCACCTCCACCGTCCATTCGGGGATGGGGATTCGGGTGGTGCGGCCTTCCTGCTCCGTCTGAGTGGTCTGGGTGACCTCGGGCCTATCCATATCGGGTCCTCTTTAGGTGCGAGTCGCATGGGCGGGCAAGCCCGACGCGAGCCTCTTCACATCGGGAAAACTCAAGGCAGTACGAGTGGAACAATCCTGCCTGAGGGTTGTTGAACGCGCGCTTCGACTGGCACGAGCGCCAGCCGTGCGCGGGCAAGTGTCTGGGGAAGTGCGGGGCGGCCGTCGAGCGTGAGCACCAGGTCCCCCGCGGAGAGCTTCGCGCCCTCGGGTGCGGCGCGCACATAGAGGCCGCCGGGGCGCCGCGCCAGTGTTTCCAGCAGCGCGGCGTCCGCGTGCGGGTTGGCGAAGCGCAGGCGCTGCATGCGCAGGCTTCGCGGGTCCTGCCCGGCTTCTGTGCGCAGCGGCGCTTCCAGGTCGGTCATGTCCTTGGGCATCCACGCCGCCATGTCGAGCACGTCCCACGGCGCCCACGCCAGGGAGGTGGCCAGCGCGGGGGATGGCGCGCGGGGTGGCTTCAGGTGGCTCGACAGGCCGCGGAGGGCTTCGCGCGTGAGCGCCTCCATGAGGCTCGTCAGCTCCGGAGCCGGATCCGCGCCCTCATCGAGGATGTCTGCGTAGGGATTCACGGTGGCCTCCCCGAAGACCTCCAGCACCACCTCGTGCGTGGCGGGGTGGAGGACCTCGACACGGCCCACGTACATCACCACCTCGGTGGCGCTCTGGCCCACCGTGTAGCCCTCGGTGTCAATCAGTTCACGTTCACCGGACTGGATGCGTTTCTCCGCCGAGGGGCGGAGGACCATCAATCCGTCAGGCCGGACGCCGTAGGAGGCCAATGTCGCGACCACGGCGCGCGTCAGCCCGTTACCGCCGTCCTCGCCGGGCCGCGCCACCTGCAGCTCGGTGGGGCCGAAGAAGAGGGCCGCGTCACCCGTCTGCGCCAGGGCCACGTTCACCAGCCGCTGAGACAGCTCCACGGAGCGCCAGTCGGGCTCCGCCCACTGGAAGCCGAAGGGCTGGACGACCACCGCGGACGCGCCCAGCGATTCGGGCACGGCGCCCCGCACCTGGAAGGGCGTGCTCCGGCAGGCCGCGGCCAGGATGGCCACCATGAGCAGCATCAGGCGCGGGCAGTGGAACGGGGCGGTGTGCTTCACGACCCCCCATACAAGACGAACGTTCGGCCAGAATCCAGAATCCTGCGTCACTCCCTCGCGGAAGGACGCAGGAAGCCGGATGGGGCCTCAGTAGCGGCCCGGCGGGTCGCTTGCGGGAAAGGTCTCCAGCAGCTCCTCGTCCACGGCGTCTCGTGTCGTGTCATTGCCGCCCGATGCGACGCTCGCGTTGGTGGGTTGCTTCTCCACCGAGCCCGCGCCGCGCCTGCCCTCTTGGGCCGAGCGTTTGCGGCCGGTGCCCGCCCTGGACACGCCCGCCATGCGGGCGCCGAGCAGATTCTTGGCCCGCTCGGCGAGGTTTCGCTGCTCCTCCTGCCAATCGCGGAAGAACTGGGCGAGCTCGGGGTCGCCGATTTCCTCGGCATCCCGGATGTACGCCTCACTGGTCGAGGCCCCCTTGAGCAGGTGGTACAGGACGCTGATGAGGTTGTACTGCTCGTCCCGGGTCCCCGTCTGCCGCTCTTCGCCTGCCATGCCGCCTCCCGTGGATGAGTGAAGTGCCACGGAGAGAAAGCTATGCACGGCGAGCCGGGAGCCTTGGCGGGGGCGGCTGGCCGGCTGCCTGGCGTGCTCAGGCCTGGAGCATCGGCTCCAGGCGGCCCTCGGTGTCCAGCCGGGACAGGTCGGAGTAGCCGCCGACGTGCGTGTCGCCAATGAAGATTTGCGGCACGGTGCGCTGGCCACCGCTCATCTCCACGAGCTTCGCGCGCAGGTCGTCGTCTCCGGTGACATCCACCTCTTCGAAGTCCACGCCCTTGCGCTTGAGCAGGTCCTTGGCGCGGACGCAGAAGCCACAGTAGGTGGTCGTAAAAATCTTCACGGGCTTCACGGGTGTCTCCTCCTTCGTATTCACCAAAGTAAGGGCCAGGAGGGCGTGCCGCCACCCAGCCCACAAAGACGACGGCCCCCGGGTCCCCATGAGGGGCCGGAGGCCGCGTTCAGGACGTCACCCCGGACGGATGCCGGGGTGAGGGGCGGACTACATGCCCATACCGCCCATACCGCCCATGCCACCCATCCCGCCCATGCCACCGCCGGCGGGGAGGTCCTTCTCCTCCTTCGGACGCTCCGCCACCATGGCCTCGGTGGTGAGCATCAGCGAGGACACGGACGCCGCGTTCTGCAGCGCGGTGCGGCTGACCTTGGCCGGGTCGATGACGCCGGCGGCCAGCAGGTCCTCGTAGGTGCCCGTGGCGGCGTTGAAGCCGAACGGACCGGAGGACTCCTTGACCTTGTTCACCACCACGCTGCCCTCCAGGCCGCCGTTGCCGACGATCTGGCGGAGGGGCTCCTCGACGGCGCGGCGGATGATGTCCACGCCGAACTTCTCACCGCCGGACAGCTGCAGGCCGTCCAGCGCCTTGAGGCAGCGGATGTAGGCCACGCCGCCGCCAGGGACGACGCCCTCTTCGACGGCCGCGCGGGTCGCGTTGAGCGCGTCCTCGACGCGGGCCTTCTTCTCCTTCATCTCCGTCTCGGTGGCCGCGCCGACGTTGATGACGGCCACGCCGCCCACGAGCTTCGCCAGGCGCTCCTGGAGCTTCTCGCGGTCGTAGTCGCTGGAGGTCTCCTCGATCTGGGCGCGGATCTGCTTCACGCGCGCTTCGATCTCCTGCTGGCCACCGGCACCGTCGACGATGGTGGTGTTGTCCTTGTCCACCGTGATGCGCTTCGCGCGGCCCAGGTCCTGGAGGGTGATGGTGTCCAGCTTGATGCCCAGGTCCTCGGCGATCATCCGGCCGCCCGTCAGGGTGGCGATGTCCTCGAGCATGGCCTTGCGGCGGTCACCGAAGCCCGGCGCCTTCACCGCGCACACGTTCAGCACGCCGCGGATCTTGTTGACCACCAGGGTGGCCAGGGCCTCGCCCTCGATGTCCTCGGCGATGATGAGCAGGGGCTTACCGGCGCGGGCAACCTGCTCCAGGATGGGCAGGAGGTCCTTCATCGAGGAGATCTTCTTCTCGTTGATGAGGATGAGCGCGTCGTTGAGCGCCGCCTCCATGCGCTCCGGGTCCGTCACGAAGTACGGGGACAGGTAGCCGCGGTCGAACTGCATGCCTTCGACCACGTCCAGCGTCGTCTCCAGGCCCTTGGCCTCTTCGACGGTGATGACGCCTTCCTTGCCCACCTTCTCCATCGCGTCCGCGATGATGGTGCCGATGGTCTCGTCACCGTTGGCGGAGATGGTACCGACCTGGGCAATCTCCTTCTTGTCCTTGGTCGGCTTGGCCAGCTTCTTCAGCTCGGCGACGATGGCGCCCACGGCCTTGTCGATGCCGCGCTTGATGTCCATCGGGTTGTGGCCCGCGGCGACCAGCTTCGCGCCCTCGCGGAAGATGGCCTGCGCCAGCACGGTGGCCGTGGTGGTGCCGTCACCGGCGACGTCAGACGTCTTGGAGGCAACCTCCTTGACCATCTGCGCGCCCATGTTCTCGAACTTGTTCTCGAGCTCGATCTCCTTGGCGACCGTCACACCGTCCTTGGTGATGGTCGGGGAGCCGAAGCTCTTCTCGATGACGACGTTGCGGCCCTTGGGGCCCAGGGTGACCTTGACCGCGTCGGCCAGGATGTTGACGCCGCGGAGGATGGCCTCACGCGCGCGCACGTCGAAAAGAATGTCCTTCGCCATTTGGATGGTTCCTTGAAGGAAGAGTGGGGGAAGCCGGATTACTTCTCGATCACGCCGAGCACATCCTCTTCACGGAGGATGAGGTGCTCCTCGCCGTCGAGCTTGATCTCGGTGCCCGCGTACTTGCTGAACAGGATGGTGTCGCCGGCCTTGATGTCCAGCGGACGGACCTTGCCGTCCTCCTGCACCTTGCCGTTGCCCACGGCGATGACCTTGCCCTCGAGGGGCTTCTCCTTCGCCGTGTCGGGGATGAAGAGGCCGCCCTTGGTCTTGTTCTCCTCGGCGACGCGCTTGACGATGAGCCGATCCTGCAGGGGACGAATCTTCATGGCCTGCTCCTTACATGTCGCTTCCGGCGCCGTTTCCGTTGGCAACCGAAAGCTGCTTGGGGGTTGAAAAAGGGCCTCGCGACCCATGGGGTTAGCACTCGCACCTCATGAGTGCTAACGCCCAGGCGCGGCGGATAATAACCAGCGAAGTCGACCCGTCAAGCGACGCTGGCTGACCGCTCCCGAACGTGCCAACTGCGCGGCATTGTTGGGGTTTTTCCGTGACGTCCTCAACCTGTGGCCTCGTGCCCGGCGGGCTGCCGTGGGACGCTGGATTGGCACTCGCGATACCCGAGTGCTAACGCAAGTGCTTGGAATCACTGGGAGTGGCTTTTGCCGCGCCCGCACCTGATTGCTACGCTTCCCAGGTCTCCTCCGGGCGACGTCCGCCCGGGGAATGACGGGAGGTGTCCATGAGTGGACTGGTGGCGTCCCTGTCTCTGAAGGAGTTCTTCAAGTCTCTTCTGGGCGAGGTCACGGGGCGGCAGCGGGTAGAACTGGCGGAAGTGACGGAGTTCTACCTGGTGAACCTGCTGTCCGAGTTCGCCGTCACCGACAAGCTGTTCACCTGCGAGGAGGGCGGGCGCAAGGACCACGAGCCCCTGGCCATCCTCTACCACCAGGCCTTGCAGCAGGAGCGCGCCGAGCGCATCCGCACGCTGCGCCGGCTGGGCGACGTGTCGCTGTACACCGTGGGCTTCTTCTCCGGCGCGCTGCAGAGCGGCGTGGTGGGGCCGGACTACTACATCCAGATGGGTGGCACGGCGTATGGCCACGTGGCGGAGCTGACACCGGCGGCGGGCTTCGCGCAGGTGTACCGGGAGCTGTGCGAGAAGTTCCGCAAGGTGGTGGAGGTGCTGGAGGAGATCTCCGCGCGGGGCATGGTGCGGGCCGGCCCCAGCGGCGTGCTGAAGGTCTATGAGGCGTGGGTCCGCACCGGGAGTGACCGGCTGGAGCGCGTGCTGCTCGACGCGGGGATGATGCCGCGGCCCAAGGGACAGCTCGCCAACTAGCCGGAGGTGGGGATGATTGGCCGCGTTCAGGACCACCTGGAGGCCATCTACGGCTTCACGTGCGAGGCAAGGGCGGAGGTCTTCGTGGTGGACACGGAGGCCGCCGCCCAACTGGGAGGCACCGGCCGCGCCGACGAGGAGCTGCTGGTGCACGAGGCAGACGACGCGCTGGAGCTGGCCCTCTACCTGTCACCGGCGCTGCTCGACAGGCTCAAGCCCTACGAATCCGGTCCGCTGGGTTACGTGCTGGACAGCGACCTGGCCGGTTACTGCCAGCTGGCCGAAGGCGTGAGCCACTTCCTCTACGTGGCCCACACGGCGGCCCACGGCCGGACGGTGTCGCTGCTGGAGCTGGAGGCGCAGGCGGAGGTGGACAAGTTCGCGGTGTGCCTGCTGCACCGGTGGGGCGAAGGCGTGGGGGCCTGGGCGCGGGAGCTGCTCCAGCGTCTCTTCGACCGGGTGTCCTACCGCAAGCAGCTCTCCGTCCAGGAGCGGTGGCGCTACGAGGAGGCGAACCGGCTGTCACGCCGCTTCTGCTCGCGGCTGATGGGGCACGTCGCCGCCCGGCGGTTGGACCGGCTGCTGGCGGACCTGCGTTACGCCTACCGGCTGGGGGCGGAGGCCAAGCTTCGCCATTTCGCGCATGGCGGGTGAGCACCTTTCTCCTTCCGTATCGGGTAGGGT
>NZ_SRLV01000138.1:0-14611 GCF_006518205.1 Myxococcus sp. CA005
GAGGCAGGGCGGGGGGCTGGTCGGCTTCCGGCGTCGAGGTGCTCGGGTGGAGGATCGGAGGCGGGCGCTCCGGTGTGTTCGCGGACGCGCCTCCTCGGATGGGCGGCAAGCGCTCTGCTTCGGAGGCACCCGGGCGGGAGATGGGCGGCGGCCGTTCCGTGTTCGTGGACCGCTGCTGGGGCGTCAGTGCCGTCATCCGTCCGACGGGCGTCTCCATTCGCGCCGAGATGCTCCGGCTCGACAGCGAGGAGGGCGCGGGGACGATGGGTGTGGGGGTGGGGTACTCTTCCGGCCGGCTTGAGGAGTCTGTTCCGCCGCTGCTGGATGCGCGCGTGGGGATGAGCTCCTGGTGCAGCTCGGTGGGCACGCGGATGATGGGCGTCGGCGCGGGTGGTTCGTCCCGCTGGCGGTCGTAGGGCGAGCGCACCACCGGCGTGTGCGAGGGTGGCTCGTAGCGCGCTTCGATGACGGGGCTGCGGACGACCGGGGTCGGCGCGGGGGCTTCATCAGCGTCCCCGGAAGCTTCGCTGGTGCCCACGTCCGTTCGGTTCAGCGCGGCGGGCGCCTTGATGATGGGCGTCACTGATGACGTTTCGCTGGAATCCGCGCCCACGGGCGAAGGAGACCGGCCCGGAGGTGGGGGGACCTTGACGACGGGCGTCGTCGCCGAGGCTCCGCTGCCGTCCTCGTTCAGCACCGACGGCAGCCGGCCTGACGATGATGGCGCCTTGACGATGGGCGTTGTCCCCGAGGCTTCACTGCCGTCCTCGTTCAGCACCGACGGCAGCCGGCCTGACGACGATGGCGCCTTGACGATGGGCGTTGTCCCCGAGGCTTCGCTGCCGTCGTCACTCTGCACGGAGGAGAACCGGCCCGAGGAGGAGGGCGCTTTCACGACGGGCGTCGTCGCCGCGTGCTCACTCGTATCGCCGCTCACCGTCGAAGAGGCCTGCGCTGACGGAATCGGCGCCTTGACGATGGGCGTCGGCGACGGGGGTTCGTCCGCGTCTTCGACCTCCGTTGCCTGAACGATGGGAAGCGCGTTTTCGGAATCGTCGTCGTCGCTCGCGTCGTGCGCGGAACCTTCCGGCGTCGCGTCGTTGCCGGCCACGCTGGATGCGGAGGCCTCGCTCTCGCGGACCGTGGTGGTCGCGGCATCGGCGGCCGCTGCGGAGCGCTCTCGCAGCGGCGCGCCCATCACTACGGGCGGCTCGATGGGATTCGTCTCGAGTTCCGTCTTGATGAGGCGCGTGTCGAGCCCCTCATCGAGCACCTGCCCCATGACCAGCGGCAGGTCTTCACGCGCACGCCCCGCGGCAGGCGCGTCCTTGTCCTTCCGAGGCTCCGGCGCCTTCTTGGAGACCGGTGCCGCCGTGGGGGCGGGCTCGGGAGGTAGCAGCGCCGCCAGTCGGTTCGTGGGCGTTCCCGTCACCGTGGTGAGCGCGGGCAGGTTGTCCTCGCTCGTGGTGGAGACGGGCTCCGACCGCTTCTCCAGCAGCGAGTCATACAGGTCCAGGAGCTTGCCGCGGATGAGCCCCGCGTCGAGCGCCGCCTCCGCGTGTGCCCGAGCCACCTGGCCCAGCTCCATCCGACGCTTCACGTCGCGCGCCAGCTCGATGATGCGGTCGGCCAAGGCCTGGCTGTCGCCCGGAGGGAAGAAGACGCCCGCGCCAGCCGGGATGAGCTCCCGCGTCACGGGCAGGTCCGCCGCGATGATGGGGCGGCCCGCGGCGCAGTACTCCGACACCTTCGCCAGCGGCCCGCCCTGAACGCGATTGCGCTCCACGTCATCCATGGGCAGCACGCCCACGTCCGCGAGCGCGAGCACCTTGGCCAGGTCGTCGTGGTGCACCGGGGGTTGGAACTCCACCCGGTCGCTCAGGCCCAGCTCCTTCACCAGGTCATCCAGGTGCGGCTGCCAGTCCGCGTGGCGCGCGCCCACCACCGTCAGACGCACCTCTTCCTCCCGGGCCGCCACCTCCACCGCGCGCAGCAGCGTGGACAGGCCCTGCCACCCCACCTGGCTGCCCAGGTACATCATCCGGAGCGGTTCGCCGTCCGGGGCGCCCAGCACCTCGGGCGTGAAGGGCTGGAGGTCCACCGGCGCGGGCAGCACCCGGACCTGCTCCTCACTGGCGCCGAGCGACTGGATGTAGGCGCGCGTCGTTTCCGAGCCGGTGACGACGAGGTCCGCGTTCATCAGGCAGAACAGCTCCTGCCTGCGAATCTTCGACAGGAATCGCCGGTCCCCCTCCGTCTGTGGGTGGGTGTACCGCAGCTCCTGCGAGGGGAACGTCTGGGCCTCGTAGATGAGCCGGTACCCGTAGTCTCCCTTCAGCTCGCACACTGCGTATCCGCCGAAGGGGTCCGTGAAGTGGGCGAGCGCGTAGTCCTCGCTTTCGAGCTGCCGGCGCACAGCCCGCTCGAAGGCCTGGATGCGCGAAGCGAGGTCCCCCGAGCCTACCGGGACGCGAAGCAGCCGGGCGCCCTGGTACTTCTCGATGTGGGAGTGGTCAGGCGTCTTCGCCGATAGCACCACCACGGAGAAGCGGTCCGGCAACGCCTTCAAGTATTCGGTCAAACGCCGGGATGAACCCGACGGACCGGGGATGACGTCGAAACTGCACAGGAGCAGTCTGGGCAGGTCGCTCAAGCGTGGGCAGGATACCTAGCCGCCCCCTGAGTGTCATCGGGTGATGAAACGAGAAAGGGGGTCGGGCGAAGAACACATGTAATGCTGGCACGTTGACCCTCTACGACCAGCGACCTAAAGGCCGGTTTTGCCTATGGAAGACCTCAAGAGCGTGACGGTCAGCTACCTCAGGGAGTTGGCACGGAAGCACCTGGGGAGCGGCTACAGTCGTATGAAAAAAGAGGAGCTGCTCGCAGCCCTGGCCGCCTATGTCCCCGCCCTGGCGAAGCTCGCCCGGTTGGCGGGCATCCGAGTGCTTCCCAAGCGCTCGGCCACGAAACCCGCTGCATCTCCTGCCCGGGCCCCCGCCGCCAGGAAGGCCAAGACGCCCGCCACTGACGCCGCGAAGGCGCCCCGGAAGTCGAAGTCCCCGACCGCCGCGAAGCCCAAGACGGACGGCGCGCAAGACCAGGGCAGGGTGTCCGCGCCCAAGCGGGTGGCCGCCAAGCGGGCCTCCGAGAAGCCCGGGAGCAAGCCGACTGTCAAACCCGCGAAGGTGGTCACGTTCCCGCCCAAGCCCCGAGTGGAACGGGCGCGTGAGCCGGTGACGCCCGTCATGCCTTCTGTCACGAGGCCGCTCGTTCCCGCGCCGGAGCCGGTGCCGCGGCCCGTCACACGGCCCGCGCCCGTGCAAAAGCCCGCGGAGCCCGTGGAGGAGGGCTTCTTCGTGGCGCGCGTGGCTGGCGAGGAGGAGGCGCGCAGCCACCATCTGGTGGAGAGCGCGCCGGTTCCGCCTCCGCCCCCTGTGGATGCCGAGGGATTGGGTGCGCTGCCGGAGCGGTATCAGGACGACGCCGTCCTCCTGTTGCCAAGGGACCCGCACACGCTCTTCGTGTCCTGGGACTTCAGCCTGGGGGCCCTGCTGCGGGCGCAGGATGCACTGGAGGCGCCGCGTACCGTGCTTCGTGTGTTCGGTGACGAACAGATGGAGCGGGAGTTGGACTTCACGGTGGAGGCTCGCGGCTTCTACATCCAAGGGTTGCCGTCGGGGCGGACGTATCGCGTGGAGGCGCACTTTGTCGGTCGTGATGGGCGGAGCTGCCGCATCGGTGCTTCGAGCAACCGCGTGACGCTGCCTCCCGCGGGTGTCTCCACGGATTTGACGGTGCGTTTCCTTCGGGTTCCTCCGCTCGAGGCGGCGCTGCCCGCGGCGGTCGTGGAAGCGCCGCCGGAAGAGGAGCGCGAGTACGTGTCATGGCGCCGGGTGAACCTGCCGGGCAGTGGTGGCGTGCTGGATGTGCCGGAAGTCCACAGGGAGCGTCGTGGCAGGGACATGACGGAGGCGCACCTGGAGGGCCCCGCGCGAGCGCCGGGCGCTTCGGACCAGCAGTACGTGGAGTCGGTGGAGCGCGTGCCTGGGGCTTCGGACCAACGGTACGCGGACTCGGTGGGGCGAGCGGCGGGGGCTTCGGACCAGCGCTATCTGTCGGTTGCGGCGCTGCGGAATGCGCGCGAGGTGCGTGGACCCGTGACTGCTCCCGTGTCGCACTACCTGGAGACCCTGGGCCGTGCACCGGGGGCTTCGGATATGCGTCATGCGGAAGGGGACGCTCACGAGGCGGGGAGGGGGCCAGGGCCCCGTGCGTATCTGGATGTGAAGGGCGTCCCGGGTGCATCGGACCTGCGCTACGCGGAAGGCGGCGCGGCACGCCAGGCAGGCCGTGACACGTCACCGCACCGCTACCTGGACATGAAGGGCATTCCGGGCGCATCGGACTTGCGCTACGCGGAAGGCGGTGCGACTCGCTTGCCGGTCAGCGGCGCTTCGCCTTATCGCTATCTGGACGTGCAGGGCATTCCGGGTGCGTCGGACCTCCGCTATGCGGAAGGTGCGGCGACTTCGCAACCGCATCACCTGGACGTAAGCCGCATTCCGGGAGCGTCGGACCTGCGCTACCTGGAGTCGCCGCCCCGCGCGCCGGGCGCATCGGAGCAACGCTACCTGGAGTCATCTCCGCAGCGGGCAGGCGCCTCGGAGCGTCGTTACCTGGATGCCCCGGAACGGGTGTCGGGCGTATCGGAGCGCCGCCACCTGGATTCCCCTCCGCAGGGGACAGGCGCTTCGGGTCGAGGCTTCCTCGGTGCTCCGGCTCAACCGTCGGGCGCTGCCGATACGTCAGCACGCACAGAAACCGGAACCACCGCGAAGGATGCTCACGGCGCCGGTACTCATCCCCCCGCGGTCGAGGAGAACCACCGCTACTTCGAGGCTCCGCCACGTTCATCCGGCGCCACGGTTCCGAGCAGCGACGCCCAGGCGCAGGGAGACGCCGACGCGGAGGAGGACCACCGCTACTTCGAAGTGCGTCGGTCCCGTGCGGAAGGCGCGGCGCATCGTCGCACGGCGACTCCTTCCTCCTTCGAGGCCCGCGAGGACCACGCCACCCACGACGCGGCGGAGCCGCCTCCCCGGAAGCCGCCTTCGGACGACGGCCGCTCCTGAACCCGCACGGAGACATTGAACGACCATGAGCCTGGGCTCCCTCGCGTTGGTGCTCCACGCGCACCTTCCCTTCGTTCGGCACCCCGAGCATGAGGATTTCCTCGAGGAGGACTGGCTCTACGAGGCCATCTCCGAGACGTACCTCCCGCTGCTCCAGGTCTTCGACGGACTGGCGGAGGACGGCGTCCCGTTCCGCCTCGCGATGACGCTGTCTCCAACGCTCGTCTCCATGCTGCGCGACGAGCTGCTGATGAGCCGCTACGCACGGCGGCTGGACCTGCTCTGCGAACTGGGCGCGCGAGAGGTGCATCGGACGCGAGACGACGCCACCTTCGGCCCCATTGCCCGCTTCTACCGGGACCACTTCGAGTCCCTGCGCCGCGCGTTCCATGACCGCTACAAGCGCGACCTCGTCGCCGCGTTCCGGCGGCTCCAGGACGCGGGCTACCTGGACATCCTCACCTGCAACGCGACACACGGTTTCCTGCCGTTGATGCAGCAGGTGCCCGAAGCCGTCCGCGCGCAGGTGACGGTGGCCGCGAACCACTACCGCCAGCACTTCGGCAGGGACCCCGCCGGCATCTGGCTCGCCGAGTGCGGCTACTACCCGGGCCTGGATCGCCTGCTGGCGAGCGAGCGCATTCGTTACTTCTTCGTCGATACGCACGGCCTGACGGACGCCGTGCCCCGGCCCCTGCATGGCCCCTACGCACCCGTCTTCACCGAGGCGGGCGTCGCCGCGTATGCCCGAGACCCGGAGAGCAGCCAGCAGGTGTGGAGCACCGAGCACGGCTACCCGGGCGACCCGGACTACCGCGAGTTCTACCGGGACATCGGCTGGGACCTGGACCTGGACTACATCCGCCCGTTCATCCAGCCCACCGGCGAGCGCAAGAACACCGGCTTCAAGTACTTCCGCATCACCGGGAAGACGAACGAGAAGCGCCCCTATGATCCGCTCGCCGCGCGTGAGCGGGCCTCGGTGCATGCGGGCAACTTCCTCTTCAACCGCCAACGGCAGATTGAAGACCTGGCCTCGCGCCTGGGCGGCAGGGAGCCGGTGGTCGTCGCGCCCTATGACGCCGAGCTCTTCGGCCACTGGTGGTTCGAGGGGCCCCAGTTCCTCGACTTCCTCATCCGCAAGGTCGCGTATGACCAGAAGACGTTCCGGCTGGTGACGCCGTTGGATGACCTGCGGGAGCACCCGGAGAATCAGGTGGCGACGCCGCCGCTGTCCTCGTGGGGCGCGGGCGGTTACGCCAACATGTGGCTCGACGGCAGCAATGATTGGATCTACCGCCACCTCAATCACTGCGCGAAGCAGATGGTGGAACTGGCGCGTGACTTCCCGGATGCCGGTGAGCTGCAACGTCGCGCGCTCAATCAGGCGGCCAGGGAGCTGCTGCTCGCCCAGTCCTCCGACTGGGCCTTCATCATGAAGACGGGCACCATGGTGGAGTACGCCCAGCGCCGCACGCGCGAGCACATCCTGCGCTTCCAGCGCCTGCACGAGCAGCTACGCGGCGGCAGTCTGGACGAGGGCTGGCTCTCTCTCGTGGAGGGGCGGGACAACCTCTATCCAGAGCTGGACTACCGCCTCTATCTGCCTGCCTGAGGCCAGGGGGGAGTAGGGTGGGGTGATGTGTCCTCCTGTCGCCACGTCAGACGGTTTGGCTTGCGGGGCTGGTTTTCGGCTTTAGCTTGGTCTGCATATGAACCGTTCGACCGTCTCGTTCCGGAAGGCGCTCGTCGCCGCGCTCCTGGTCGCGTTGCCCCCCGCTGCTGCTGTCTCGCAGGCGCCAAAGTCGCCGCCCGCGGCCACCCAGCCGGGCGCCGGGAACGTCCTCCAGCCCGCGACACGGGAGGCCCAGGCGCTTCCGTCGCTGGCGCCGCTGGTGGAGTCGGTGAAGTCGGCGGTGGTCAACGTGGACGTGCAGGCTCGAGGGGGCGGCGTTCCGCGTGGGATGGAGGACAACCCGCTCTTCGAGCGCTTCTTCGGTGGAGGCCGCGAGGGCGGCAGGCCGCGCCGCGAGCCGCTGCGCCAAGGGGCAGGGTCCGGCTTCATCATCGACCCGAAGGGCGTCGTCCTCACCAACAACCACGTGGTGGAGGATGCCGTCAGCATCACCATCCGCCTGGATGACGGACGCAGCTTCAGCGGCGAAGTGGTGGGGCGTGATCCGCTCACGGACGTGGCGCTCGTGCGGCTCAAGGAGAAGGTGGAGAACCTGCCCACCGTGAAGCTGGGCGACTCGGATGCATTGCGCGTGGGGGACTGGGTGGTGGCCATTGGCAACCCCTTCGGTCTGGCCTCCAGCGTCAGCCTGGGCATCGTCTCCGCGAGGGCGCGTGAGATTGGCGCCAGCCAGTACGACGAGTTCCTTCAGACGGACGCGGCCATCAACCCGGGCAACTCGGGCGGCCCGCTCTTCAACATGAAGGGCGAAGTGGTGGGCATCAACACCGCCATCGTCGGCGGTGGCTCCGGCATCGGCTTCGCGGTGCCCAGCAATCTCATCGGTTCACTGCTGCCGCAGTTGGAGAAGGAAGGCTCCGTCACGCGCGCATGGCTGGGCGTGGGCATCCAGGACTTGACGCGGGACCTGGCCAGCGCGCTCAAGCTCCCCGTGAATCAAGGCGCCATCCTCACGCAGGTGATGCCGTCGTCTCCCGCGGCGAAGGCGGGCCTGAAGCAGGATGACGTCGTCATCGCCATCGACGGCCGGACCGTCACCTCCAGCGGCGAGCTGACGCGCACCGTGGCGCTCAAGCGTCCCGGAAGCACCTCCACGTTGACGCTCTACCGCGACGGCAAGAAGCAGGACGTGAAGGTGACGCTCGGTACGCGGCCAGACCTGGAGGGCGTGGCCTCGGGGAAGCAGCGGCCGGAGGACCAGCAGGAGAGCTCCCGGCGCGTGGGCGTCAGCCTCCAGAACCTGGATGCGCGCACCGCGCAGCAGGCCGGCTTCACGGACAGCAGCGGCGCGCTCATCACCGACGTGGTGCCCGGCTCGCCAGCGGACCGCGCGCAGTTGGAGCCCGGCATGGTCGTCATCGAGGCCAACCGCAAGAAGGTGGAGAACGCGGACGCCCTGGCCCGCATCATCAAGGGCGCCGAGTCCGGGAGCACCTTGCTGCTGCGCGTGACGGCGCCGGGCGGGGCTCGCAACCTGCGCGCCCTGCGGGTGCCGTGAGTCCGGCGCGTGGGAGCGGCGGATGAGCGTCAACTACGTCGCGCTTGGAGACAGCACGGCCGTGGGCGTGGGGGCGGCGCGAGGAGGCGGCTATCCCGAGCGCCTCGCCTCCCGGCTGCGCGCTGTTGGCCTGCCCGTGGGCCTCACCAACCTGGGGCAGAGCGGCGCGCGCATCCGTGACGTCTTCACGGGGCAGGTGAAGCGCGCCGTGGCCGCGCAGCCCACGCTGGTGACGCTGGGCATCGGGACGAATGACCTCTGGCGCGGCACGCCCGTGGAGGACTTCCAAGACGACCTGGACCGCATCGCGCGAAGGTTGAAGCAGACCGGAGCGCCGCTGGTGGTGGTGAACCTCGCGGACCTGGCGCTGGCCCCCGTGGCGCGGCTGGTGCCCGCGGCGCTGTACGAAGGCCGCATCGAGCCCTTCAACGCCGCCATCGCGGAGGTGGCCCGGGTGCACGGCATGCACCACGTGGACCTCTTCACGGCGAGCAAGGACATGATTCCCAAGAGCCCCCACTTCTTCTCGGACGACGGCTTCCATCCGTCGGCCGATGGCTATGAGGAGTGGGCGGACCTGCTGCTGCCCACGGCGCAGACGCTCGTGAGCCGCTGAGCGCCTACGCCTTGGCCACGCCACCCGGAGGATTGGGGGCGGCAGTCACGGCGGGAGGCTCGGCCGTGGGCGTGTGCGGGCCCCGCTCGCGGCCCGGGTGCAGCTCCATGCCGGCCTCGTACTGGGTGGTGCGGTTCCGGCCGGTGCGCTTGCTGAAATAGAGCGCCGCGTCCGCGCAGTCCACCAGCTCTTCCTGGGCGGAGGCGTCGGAGGGGAAGTGCGACGCGCCAATGGACACCGTGACGTGGTTGCCCGGCAGGCCCGGCTGGACCAGCTCCACGGACTCCGCCACGGCGCGGCGCAGCTTCTCCGCGACCTCCATGGCCTCCGCCTTGTTCGTCTGGGGCAGGAGGATGACGAACTCCTCGCCGCCGTAGCGCGCCAGCGTGTCCACCTTGCGCACGCGCAGCCGCAGCACGTCGCACACCCGGCGCAGCGTCTCGTCACCCACGCGGTGGCCGGCCAGGTCGTTGATGCGCTTGAAGTGGTCCACGTCCACCATGAGCAGCGCCAGCGGGGTGCCGAAGCGGTTCGAACGCGCCAGCTCCAGCTCCATGCGCTGGAAGAGGTGGCGGCGGTTGGGCACGCCGGTGAGCGGGTCCGTCATGGTGAGCTTCACCGTCTCCGCGTGCAGCCGGGCGTTCTTCACCGCCGTGGCCACCACGTCCGCCACCGCGTTGAGCAGCTCGATTTCCTCCGCGGAGAAGCTGGCCACCTCGGGGCGCTGGAAGTTCATCACGCCCAGCAGCGTCTCCATGTGCACCATGGGCGCCGCCAGCAGCGCGCCGCTGTTGAGCCCGCCCTTCACCAGGTCCGGCTTGGCGAACACGCTGGAGCGGTCCGACGTGTCCGGCAGGTACACCGACTTGCGCGTCTCCGCCGCGCGCCCGCAGGCGCCTTCGCCCAGCGCGAAGGTGAGGCCCTCCGCGCCGCGGCCCTCCGGCCAGGCGTGCTTGATTTCCAGCAGGCTCTCCGGGTTCATCAACATGATGGAGAACTCGGGGATGCGCAGCCGCTCGGTCACCAGCCGGGTGACGGCGTCCAGCAGCTCATCCAGCTCCAGCGTGGCGTTGAGCGAGCGCGCCACGTCGAAGAGCAGCGACAGCTCCTTGAGGCGGTCCTCCAACTCGTCCTTGAGGGCCAGCTTCTCCTTCACCAGCTCCAGGTCGCGGTGGGTGTCGATCTCCTCCGCCTTCATGGAGGTGAGCCGCGCCAGCATCTGGTTGAAGGCCGAGCCCAGCTGCGCGAGCTCGTCGGTGCCTCGCGCCTCCGCGCGCACCAGCAGGTCGCCTGCCTCCGCGCGCCGCATGGCCACGCTCAGCTTGCGCAGCGGGCGGGTGAGGACGAAGTGCAGCGCCAGCCCGGTGATGAGCGCCAGCAGCACCACGAACAGGCCCATGGAGCCGAGCGCCGCGCCGAACACGGACGACAGCTGCTGGTGGAGCGCCGGCTCCGCCATCCGCAGCTGCAGGATGCTGGCGCCCGGCACGTCGCCGGAGGTGTGGCAGCCGGCGCACTCGGGCCCGCCGAGGGGACGGATGACCTCCGTCATCTGCGCCACCGAGCGCGCCCGCTCCGGGCCAGGGGCCGTCAGCCGCGCGGCCTCCGGGTGCGTCGTGCCTTCTTCACCCGACCGGCGGGACCAGAGGATGCGCCCATCCGGCGTCAGCACCCGGACGTCCTCCACCGAGCGGAAGAGCCGGGTGTCGGAGCGCATCACCTCCGTCACCGCGCCATGGGCCGGAGCCCCGCGTGCCTGCGGGAGGGTGAAGGTGGATGCGACGAACTCCGCCAGCGCCAGCGACTCCACCTGGGTGGCGTCCTGGACCGCGACCCGCGCCTCACGCCAGAAGTGGCCGACGCCCAGCAGCGCCACGAGCAGCCCGGGCAGGGCGATGCTCCACAGCAGCTTGCGACCAACAGTGTCGGGACCCAGGGGCATACGGGTGCTCGCGGCTCTCGAGCGCGGAGGTTCGGACTGGTTTCACGGAGTTTGGACGGTCCATGAATTGTCAGGTGGCTGACGCTACCTGTCAAACGAAGCGGCGAAATCATCCTACGATTGCGCTGACGCTGGATCACCTCCTGATGCATCAATCAGGTGGATTCCTGGAGATTCCATGTCGACCGAGTTTCTCACCTCCGCGCTGTTGCCGGTGCCGCACGGCTTCACCACCCGCGCGGGCGGTTGTTCGGAGGGGCCCTACGCGTCACTCAACCTGGGTTTCTCCGTGGGCGACGAGCGGGCGCGCGTGGAGGAGAACCACAGCCGCCTTGCACAGGCCGCTGGCGCGCCGCTCGAAGCGCTGAGCCGCGTGTCGCAGGTGCACGGTGATCGCGTGGTGGAGGCCCGGAGCGGGGAGGGGGCCCAGGGGCTGCGCCCCACGGAGGGCGAGGCGGACGGACTGTGGACGCAGTCACCGGGGAGCTGGGTGGCGGTGGGCACGGCGGACTGCGTGCCGGTGCTGCTGGTGGACCCGGATGGTCGCGGCGTGGCGGCGGTGCACTCCGGCTGGCGGGGGACGGACGCGGACATCAGCGCGCGCGCCGTGGAGGTGCTGGTGGCGCGCGGTGCGAGGCCGGAGCGGCTGCTGGCGGTGGTGGGGCCGTCGATCCAGGTTTGTTGCTACGAGGTGTCGGAGGAGCTGGCGCAGCGCTTCCGCGCGCGCTTCGGGGATGAAGTGGTGCGGTGGGTGGAAGGCAAGCCGCGGCTGGACCTGACCCGCGCGGTGCGTCAGACGTTGGTGGGGGCGGGGCTCAAGCTGGCCCACGTCGATGTGCTACAGGCCTGTACGGCGTGTGAGCCCACGCGCTTCTTCTCCCACCGGCGGGACGCGGGGCGGACGGGGCGGCACCTCAATTACGTGGTACACCGCTTCTAGCCACCCGGTGTGTGGGGCCGATTTCTTGACGCTCTCCGACGGGCCTTCCTATCCTCGGGGGGACCCCTCTGCTGAAAAAGGCCCGTGCCCGCGCGCTCCGTCATCTTCCGTCTGCTCGCCGCCGCGCCCCTGTGTGCGCTGGGCGCTTGCGCCACCACCGCTTCCTCGGAGGCGGAGGTGAGTGCGCTGCGCTCTGAACTGCGCACGCTGCGCGCGTCCCAGGAACGGCTGGTGGAGCGGGTGGCCCGGTTGGAGGCGCACGACGCCGTGTCGCGCGCGGGGGCTTCGAGTGAGGGCCCGTCAGCGCGTCCCATTCCGGTGAAGGTGGAGGCGTCCGCGCAGGAGTCGCTGGGCGCCACGCCGGAGCTGGCGGTGGTGAAGCTCAAGCCGCGCCATGAGCCCGCGCCGAAGCTGCCCACCGCCGTGGCGGTGATGGAGCCGGACGACGAGCAGATGGAGATGTTCATCAGCCCCGCGCCGGACGAAGGGTCCGCCGTGTCGGCGAGCGCCGCGTCGGCCGCGACCATGGTTGCGTCGAACGAGGACGCGGGGGAGCAGCAGGACCCCGACGTGCTCGACGCGGAGTTCGACAAGGCCGTGAACATGCTGCGCACCGGCAACGTGGAGGGCGGGGTGGAGAAGCTGCGCCGCTTCGCTGATGAGAACCCGCGTCACCCGCGCGCCGACAACGCGCTCTATTTCAGCGGGTTGGGCCAGATTGGCCTCAACGAGTTCAAGGGCGCCGCGAAGACGTTCGAGCGGCTCATCGACAAGTATCCCGCCGGGGACGCCATGCTGGACGGCATGCTCCGGCTCGCCGAGTGCCGGATGCGGCTCAATCAGTCCGCGGATGCCAAGGTGCTCTACACCCGCGTCGTCACCCAGTTCCCGGGGACGGCGGCTGCTACCCAGGCGGAACAGCGGCTCGCCGCGCTCCCCCAGTGATGCTTCTTTCGAAAGGACGTCCCGCGATGCGCTCCCGGATTCTCACCTCGCTGATGTTGAGCCTCGCCGTCGCGCCAACCGCGTACGCCCAGCAGGAGAACGAGGAAGAGCAGGACACGGGCGGGGAGATGGGCGGCGCCGAGGTGATGGACGAGGCGCCCGATTCCGCGCCGCCGACCTCCGTCGCCATGCCGCCCGGCGCGCCCCGGGGCCGTGAGAGCGCTCCCGGTGAGGTTCACTCCGTGGAGTCCGGTGACACGCTGTGGGACTTGTCCCAGCGTTACCTGGGCAGCCCCTGGTACTGGCCCAAGGTCTGGTCCTACAACCCGGAGATCGCCAACCCGCACTGGATCTACCCCGGCAATCAGGTGCGCTTCTTCGCCGCGGGCGAGGAGGTCCCCACCCAGGTGACGGAGATGGTGGTCGACGAGGGCGACGTGACGGCCCCCATGGAGATGACCTCCAACGACCAGGTCATCGTGACGGGCAAGATTGGCGTCGACCTGGCCAATTCCGTCCCCGTGACGACGCAGGGCTTCGTCACCCAGCGCGAACTGGACGAGGCCGGCCGCATCGAGGGTTCGCCCTCCAACGCGGTGATGCTCTCCTTCCCGGACAGCGTCTACGTGCGCTTCAAGCGGAAGGGTGACGTGAAGGTGGGGGACCGCTACGTCGTCTACCACACCACCCAGGCCGTGAAGCACCCGGTGACCGGGCGCCCGCTGGGCTTCCTCACCGACTTCGTGGGCACCCTGCGCGTGCAGCGCGTGGGCGACGGCATCGTCACCGCGCAGATCATGGACACGTGGGACGGCATCGAGCGTGGCGACCTGGTGGGCCCCGTGGGTGAGCGCCTCACCGAGCGCGTGGCGCCGAAGCCGAACGCGAAGCAGGTGGACGGCACCGTCATCACCGCGCTGGTGCCGTACCTCACGGTGCTGGGTGAGAACCACAGCATCGTCGTGGACAAGGGCAGCGCGGACGGCGTGGAGCTGGGCAACACCTTCAACATCCTCCGCAAGGGGGACCCGTCCCGCCACGTGCTGGGCCACGACGTGCGCAAGCCGTCCAAGGAGGAGCAGTCCTTCCCCTGGCGGAGCATCGGCGCGTGCATGGTGACCGAGGTCAAGGAGCGTACCTCCAACTGCCTCATGACCCGCTCCCTGGAGGAGCTGGTCCCCGGCGACCGCGCCCACATGTCCGCGGGCGCGTCGCCCTCGGCCAGCCGCTGAGCGGCGCGGCAGGAAAAATGCAATGGGCCCCTCGGATGGAGGGGCTGAGTGCTTGACCGGTGGCGGTCCGGTGTTTATGTGTCGCGCCCCTCCCAGCGGCCCCACCTTCATATAGGTGGGTATCGAGCGGGGGACGGGTATGGCGGACGCTGAGACGGACATCCTCACGGCGGAGCAGCAGGCATGCCTCGCGCTCTGGGCCGTTCCCGGCCTGGGGCCGAGGACGCTGGTCGCCCTGCGCGCGTTCGCGGACGGAAGCCTCGCGCCGCTCGCCGCGACTCCAGTGCGAGACTGGGTGTCCCAGGCGCCGGTTTCCTCACAGGTTCGTCGCAAGCTCGCCTCCGTAGAGCGCCTGGCGCCGGTGGCGTGGCGGGTGTGGGAGGCCTGCCGGGCGTCGGGCATGAAGGTGGCGTTCCAGGGGCAGGCGGCCTATCCAGAGCGGCTGGCGGAGGTGGAGGATGCGCCGCCGGTGCTCTTCTACCGGGGCGTGCCGGGGCTGCCGCGGCGTCGGCTGGCCATGGTAGGCAGCCGCCATCCGGATCAGGGCTTCCTGCCGTTCGCGCGGCGCTTCGCCCGGCAGGTGGCGGCGTCGGGGGTGGGGGTGGTG
>NZ_SRLV01000139.1:0-14524 GCF_006518205.1 Myxococcus sp. CA005
GCCAGGCGCTGGGGGGTGAACCTCCCGAGCGAACGAGTCAGTCGGACCTGGAGGACTTGAAGGTGCGAGCGGAAGCCGGTTCGGGGGAACCGGGGTGCGACCGGGGGGACGCAGCGCTCACGCCCACGAAGCAGCCGGGAACGACGTTGAAGTGACCTGATGGGCTCATGGCGTGGGGGGAACCCCAGCCGGGGGGCTGGGATGCGACGGGGGTCGCACCCTTCCGCGCCATGAGTCCGCCAGGACGAGCACCTGGATGCCGAAAGGGCCCGAGGGCCTCGGACCGTTGGGGGACGGTCCGAGGCCCTCTCTTTTTGCGGGTTACGGCCGCGTCTTCGTCTTCTTCAGCGAGTCCTTCGCCTGCTGAGCCACGTGGTCCGCGGTGAAACCGAACTTCTGCTGCAGCGCCTTGAGGGGCGCGGAGGCGCCGAAGCTGCGCATGGCGACGATGTTGCCGTCATGCCCCACGAAGCGCTCCCAGCCGAAGGTGGCGCCCTTCTCCACCGCGACGCGGGCGCGCACGGACGGGGGCAGCACGCTGTCCCGGTACTCCTGGGATTGCGCCTCGAACAGCTCCCACGACGGCAGGCTGACCACGCGCGCCGGGATGCCGTCCGCCTTGAGCTTCTCCTGGGCGTCCAGGCACAGCGACACCTCGCTGCCGGTGCCGATGAGGATGACCTCCGGCTTGCCGCCCTCCGCCTCGGACAGCACGTAGCCGCCGCGAGCCACGCCGGACGCCGCGCCGAACTTGCTGCGGTCCAGCGTGGGCACGGGCTGGCGCGTGAGCACCAGCACCACGGGGTGCTTGCGCTGCTGGGCAATCACCCGCCACGACTCGACCACCTCGTTGGCGTCACCGGGGCGCAGCACGATGATGCCGGGAATCGCGCGCAGCGACGCCAACTGCTCCACCGGCTGGTGCGTGGGGCCGTCCTCGCCCACGCCAATGGAGTCGTGGGTGAAGATGTGGATGGCGGGCAGCTCCATCAGCGCGGAGAGGCGGATGGCGGGGCGCTCGTAGTCACTGAAGATGAGGAACGTGGCGCCGTAGCCGCGCAGCTTGCTCAGGCACAGGCCGTTGACGATGGAGCCCATCGCGTGCTCGCGCACGCCGAAGTGGATGTTGCGCCCCGCGTACTCGCCCGGCTTCATCGCCTCCCCGCCGGTGATGTACGTCTTCGTGGACGGGTTGAGGTCCGCCGAGCCGCCCACCAGCCACGGGTAGTGCTTGGCGATGGCGTTGAGCACCTTGCCGCTGGAGTCGCGCGTGGCCAGTCCCTTGGCATCGGCGGGGAACGTCGGCAGCTCCGCGTCCCAGCCCTGGGGTGCGTCGCGGCGCTGCATGCGCTCCAACTGGTCGGCCAGCTCGGGGAACTGCTTGCGGTACTCGGCGAACTTCTGCTCCCACTCCGTGCGCAGCTGCTTGCCCCGAGCGCCCATGCGCTCCTGGAAGCGCTCGCGCACGCCGTCGGGGACCAGGAACTTCTCGTCCTCGGGCCAGCCGTAGAAGCGCTTGGTGCCCTTGATTTCCTCGTCGCCCAGCGGCTCGCCGTGGGCCTTGGAGGAGCCCTGGAGCTTGGGCGCGCCGTAGGCAATCTGGGTGGTGACGATGATGAGCGTGGGCTTGCCGCGCGCCGTCTTGAAGGTGCGCAGCGCCTCACCCATGGCGTTCAAATCGTTGGCGTCCGGCACGCGCAGCACGCGCCAGCCGTAGGCCTCGAAGCGCCGGCCCACGTCCTCGGTGAAGGCCAGGTCGGTGCTGCCGTCGATGGAGATGTGGTTGCTGTCGTAGATCCAGCACAGGTTGGGTAGCTGGAGGTGGCCGGCGATGGACGCCGCCTCGGACGCCACGCCCTCCATCAGGTCGCCGTCGCCGCAGATGGCGTAGACGTCGTACCCGAACATCTCGAAGCCGGGGCGGTTGTAGTAGCTCGCGAGCCAGCGGCTGGCCATGGCCATGCCCACGCTGTTGGACACGCCCTGGCCCAGGGGGCCGGTGGTCGTCTCCACGCCGCTGGTCCACCGGTACTCGGGGTGGCCCGGGGTGGACGAGTCGAGCTGCCGGAACTTCTTGATGTCCTCGAGCGACACGGTGGGCGCGTCCTCGACGGTGTACTCCCGCGTGACGCGCTTCACCCCGGCCAGGTGGAGCAGCGCGTACAGCAACATGGAGGCGTGGCCGTTGGACAGGATGAACCTGTCCCGGTCCGGCCAGATGGGGTGGGACGGGTCATACCGGAGCTCCTGCTGCCAGAGCTGGTACGCCACGGGGGCCAGGGACATGGGAGCCCCCGGGTGGCCCGAGTGGGCCTGCTGTACCGCATCCATGGCGAGGGTGCGGATGGTGTTGATGGCCAGCACGTCCTGCTTGTCGGTTGTCATGGTGTCCTCGCGGTCCCGCTCGCGTGCGCGCGCACCATGCCGCAAGTGACGCTCCAGGTGCTGCACCAAATGCGCTGGGGCCCGCCCGGCCGTCCGCCAGTCCACGGGCGCACCCGGAATTCCTGCCCTGGGGGGCACGGGAATGAATCCCGCGCGCCCAAGGGACACGCCTCAGCGCCGCGCCGCCGCGCCCCTCACGGTGCGGCCCCGCGTCAGGTGGGTGACGGCTTCACCCAGGCCCTCCACCGTCAGGGCGAACATGGGGAAGATGCGGGCAATCACGGAGATGGTCCCCGAGCGCCACGTGCCCATGGGCTCCGGGTTGAGCCACACGTTGCGCTCGAAGTGCTGCGCCAGCTGCATCAGCCACGTCAGCCCTTCCAGCCCGTCCGTCTTGTAGTGCCCCTGCGCGTCGGTGCGGATGGACAGCTCGTAGGGCGCCATGGAGGCATCCCCCACCATCACCAGCTTGTGGTGCCGTCCCACCTGGGCCACCAGCTCCGGCACCGTGATTCCGCCCGTGAGCTGCGGCGTGGCGTAGAGCTTTCCGTAGACGCAGTTGTGGAAGTAGTAGGTGCGCAGTTCCTTGAAGTGCGTCGCCTGGCTGGCCACGCTGAACAGCCGGCTCACCAGCGCCGCGTACGGGTCCATGGAGCCGCCCACGTCCATGGCCAGCACCACGCGCGTGTTGGGGCGTCGCGGCGGCCGTGTCACCACTTCCAGCTCGCCAGCGTTGCGCGCGGTCGCGGCGATGGACTCGTCCACGTCCAGCTCGTCTGGTGCGCCGTCCCGGGCGAAGGCGCGCAGCTTGCGCAGCGCCACCGCCATCTGCCGGGTGTCCAGCACCACGTCGTCGCGGTAGCCGGCGTACTTCCGGGCGCCGGCCTGCATCAGCGCGCGGCCCTGGCGGTTGCCCGCGCCGCCGCCCACGCGGATGCCCTCGCGGCCAAAGCCGTTGTTGCCGAAGGGAGACGTACCGCCAGTGCCCACCCAGCGGTTGCCACCGTCGTGGCGCTCCTTCTGCTCCTTCAGGCGCTCCTCGAAGAGCCGGCGAATCTCCTCCGGGTCTAGCTGCTCGAGCAGCGCGACCTCCTCGGGGCTCAGGTCGGGCCGCTCGCGCGCCTCCTCCAGCCAGTTGAGCAGCTCCTGCGTCAGCTCCAGGCTCGCCGTCTCCACGCCCTGGAAGTGGGCGAGGAAGGCCTGGTCGAACGCATCCAACTGCGTCTCCGAGTGCACGAGCAGCGCCCGGGCCACATGGTAGAAGCCGTCCAGGTGGCTGTCGTGCAGGCCCGCTCGCAGCGCGCCAGCCAGCGCCAGCGCCTCCTGGGCGCCGACCTTCAGTCCGCGCCGGCGCAGCTCGTAGAAGAAGGGCAGGAACATGGCAGCGCCTCGCTAGGCCCGGGGACGGCGCCCGCGCCCGAAGGCCTCCGCCACGGAGACCAGGTCCTGCTCCTTCTTCAGCAGCGCGCCCAGGAAGGGGAGCTGTTCGTCCAGCTTGAGGTCGTTGACGCCCTGGGCCTTGAGCACGGCAATCCAGTCGATGAGCTCGCTGGTGGAGGGCTTCTTGCGCAGGCGGGTGAAGCTGCGCAGCTCGTAGAAGACCTTCAGCGCCTGCTCGGACAGCGCGCTGTCCAGGCCCGGGTGGTGCACGCCGACGATACGGCGCATCAGCTCCGCGTCCGGGAAGTCGATGAAGTGGAACACGCACCGGCGCAGGAAGGCGTCGGGCAGCTCCTTCTCGTTGTTGGATGTAATCACCACCACGGGGCGGTGTTTCGCCACCACCTCGTCACCCGTCTCGGTGACGCGGAAGCGCATCCGGTCCAGCTCGTGGAGCAGGTCGTTGGGGAACTCCAGGTCCGCCTTGTCCACCTCGTCGATGAGCAGCACCACGCGCTCGGGGGAGGAGAAGGCCTCTCCCAGCGGCCCCTGGCGGATGTACTTGCGGATGTCTCGCACGTCCCCGTCGTTGAAGCGCGAGTCATACAGGCGTTGCACGGTGTCGTAGACGTAGAGGCCGTCCTGCGCGCGGGTGGTGCTCTTCACGTGCCAGGTGATGAGCCGGTGCCCCAGGGCCTCGGCGATGGCCTCCGCCAGCAGCGTCTTGCCGGTGCCGGGCTCGCCCTTCACCAGCAGGGGGCGCTGGAGGGTGAGCGCGCAGTTGACCGCGGCCTGGAGGCTCTCGTGGGTCAGGTAGGTGTCGGTGCCTTTGAAGCGGACGGGAGTGGGCGCCTGGCTCATGCTCCATCCCTTTAACACCCGCCGCGTTGTCTGGGGGGCTCACGTACCCGGGGCTCCGGAAACGTCAGACCCGAACGGCAAGCTCGTTCGTATGTCTCGGGCAGAAGCCGCCGGGCGGACTCGCGGGGAGGAGACTCGCGGGGTTGGCCGGCATTCACGTCCGTCACTTGCTTTGAGGAGGCGCCATGGGTCACCTGTTTGTTCCAGCACTGCTGCTCGTGGGAGCCTTCTCGCTGGCGGCGCGCACCTGCGGGACGGCCGCCGTCACCCGGCCGCCCGAGCTCCAGCGGGAGGCCCCGGAGCGCGCCCTCCCTCGGGTCGAGCCGCCAGCCACCGTCAGCGTCCGGGGGTAGACGCTGCTCTGGCGGGAGGGGCCGACCTCACGGGATGTATGGCTTCGCCCGCCGGTCAACGATTGGTGCGAGCCAAGCACAGGTTTTCACACCGGTTTCCCGGGGCCCGGTGTATTCTCCCGAGCAATGTCCATTGCGAATGCTCTTGGCGAAGTCTTCCGGCGCGAACTCGATGCGCAGTTGGTCCCGTTGCAGCAGGCGGTCCGGCGCATGGAGGAAGGCCTGGAGGCCCTGGAGTTGCTGCGTGAGGTGACGCACCGGTTGGCGCCGCTGACCAGCCGTCTCGGCGCCATGGCGGGAGTGCGGACGCCCACGGAGTTGCCCGCGTCCACGCGCGGAGGCCGCAAGCAGGTGGTCGCGGCGCCAAAGGGCCGCGCAGCCGTGGGCCGGCCCGTGGCCGCGAAGCCGGTCGTCAGTCAGGCGCGCACGGAGGAGGGCACCCGGGCGTGCGCCGTCATCGGTTGCGAGCGCCCCAGCCGTTCCAAGGGATACTGCTCGGCGCACTACCAGAAGCTGCGGTTGCTGATGCGGACCAACCGCCGGCCGTCGGCGTGGAAGGACGACGCGCTTCCGCAATCGGTGGGGGACGTGACGCTGCCGCGTGGCCGCGCCGCCAGCAAGGCGCTGCGCGAGGGTGGCGCCAGGAAGAAGGCCCCGGCCCCCGTGGTGGCGCCGCCGCCCGCCGAGGAGAAGGCGCCGGCCGCCGCGAAGAAGTCAGCGGGACGGAAGGCCGCGGGCGCGAAGAAGGCCGCACGGGCGAAGAAGGCCCCGGCCGCCGCGAAGAAGTCGGTGGCCAAGAAGGCGCCGGCCGCGAAGAAGGCCGCGGCCAAGGGTGGGCGCCAGGTCAAGACCACCAAGGCGAAGGTCGGAGCCGGCAAGCGCAAGAAGGGCCGGTCCTCCTCCCAGGGCTCGTTGTTCTGATTCGACCGCCGCGCTCCGCGGATTCCCTCGGGCCTTCGGGCCCGAGCGGCTCAAGTGGAATCCAGGGAGCGCGGTGAGCAGGCCGGACGAGCGACCGGTTCCCGGACATCCCCTTCGAGTCTCCGTTGACAGTGGCGGGGCGGGGATGGGATTCGGCCCGGCATGAGCGAGCAAGGTTATCCGGTCACCGTGGCGGTGCGTCGTCCCGACGGGCGGGTGGAGCAGGTGCGTGTGGGCACGGCGTTCAAGAGCGGTGAGGGCTTCACGCTGACGCTGGGAGAGATGTCCATCGGTGGCACGCCGGACGCGGCGGCCCCGGCGGCGCGGCGTTCAGCGCCCGCAAGCAGCGGTGGCGGCGGTGGTGGTGATGGAATGGTCTTCCCCAACTACGGCCGCAGCAAGGGCGGACCCATTGTCGGCGCCAGCATGGGCGACCTGGAGTTCTACGCCAACGGCGCGCGCCGCACGCTGAATGACGCGAGCAAGTCGCGCTGGCACGACAAGGAGCGCCAACTGCTCGCCGCCATCGAGGCGGAAATCGCGCGGCAGCGGGGCGGCGACGAGGGTGGTGGCAGCGACGGCGGCTATGGCAGCCAGGGCGGCTACGGCAACCAGGGAGGCTACGGTGGTAGCCGGGGTGGTGGCGGCTTCGGAGGCGGCAGCTACGGCGGCGACGACATCCCTCCTCCGAACGACGACGACAACATCCCGTTCTGAGCCGCGCCAGGTCGGTGAGTGGCCGCCGCCCCCCAGTGGGTGGGCGGCCTTCCCGATGTGTTGATTTCAGCACAGCCGTCTCATCTTCTCTTCAATCCAGATACTCCCAGTGAGAGGCTCCGCGCCCAGATTCGTCGCATGGGTCTTCAATCACTCACGCGCGCAGCGGCCCTTTTCACAGTGCAGTGAAGTCATCGGCGACACCTGGGGTGACATGCGCAGTCACTGAGAGGAAATTCTCGTGACGGAGCGCTTCATTCGCAACGGTTGCCGCTTCATTTGTGAAGCACTGAAAATCTCCAGCAATCACAGTGACTTAGTCGCACCGTAGGCTCGGGCATGATTCACGGGTGAATCTGTCCTGTTGGCCAGCGGCAGTTGTTTCAATGACTTCGTATATGGCCTGAATCCTGCTCAATCCCCCGTCGCCAGGGAATCCCTCCCATATGGCGAGGCTGTGAAAAAACGGGGCCATTAAATGACACCCAATGTCTGTGTCGTCGGAGCCGGTGCCTTCGTTCCTTCACGCGTGGTGAGCAACGAGCGGATCGCCAGGGCCATCCCGGGGTGGCCGGCGGAGCGCATCGAGGAGAAGGTCGGCATCCGCGAGCGCCGCTTCCTCTGGGACATCGACGAGGCCACGGGCCGGGCGATTCCGCCGCCCGAGAATGACGGGCACATCTACCCGGCCAACAACACGGACATGTGCGAGGTGGCGCTCCAGAAGGCGCTCGCCCAGGCGGGTGTGGATGCCAAGGAGTTGGACGCGCTCTTCGTGGTGACGTGTACGCCGGACGCGCCGCACTTCAACCACGACGCCATGGAGCTGCACCGGCGGCTGGAGCTGCGCGAGGACGCGTTCGGGCTCGTGGTGGACGACGGCTGCGGTGGCACGCCGTACGTGTTGGACATGGTGAAGAAGATGATGGAAGGAGGGCGCTTCCGCACGGTGGCGGTGGTGGCCTCTGCCTTCACGTCTCCGCTGGTGAACCGTGAGGTCTACACGGACGAGCTGCCGCCCGGGCCGGGCCGCTCGAAGACGCTGCAGGGCTACCTCTCCATGTATGTCTTCGGCGACGGCGCGGGCGCGGTGGTGCTCCAGTCGAAGCCAGGAGAGTCGGGGGCGGAGGGTATCCTGGCGTCCTTCTCCGGCAACGCGTACGGAGACCTGGTCATCCGCAAGGGTGGCGGCCTGTTGAAGCTGCCGTATCAGCCGGGGCGGATGCGCCCGGCGGACATGGCCTTCGTGGTGGATGGCTTCCGCGTGGCGCGCAGCTATCCGGAGTACATGCAGAAGTGCCTCGACGCCGTCCTCGGGCCGCGTCCGGAGCTGCGTTCGAAGGTGGAGCGGTACTACTTCCACCAGCCGAACAAGCGGGTGATGGACGCCTTCGTGGAGCGGGCGGGACTGCCGCGTGAGGCGGTGGCGTGCAACGTGGACCGCTACGGCAACACGTCGGCGGCGGGGATGCTCATCCTTCTGGCCGAGGACTTGGAAGCAGGACGCGTGCGTCTGGGAAGTGGTGACCTGGTGGTGGTGGCAGCGGTAGGCGCGAACGTCCATTACGGCGCGCAACTCGTGAGGTTGTAATGAACAAGATGGATCCGAATATCGCCAAGGAGTTGGACGCGCGATTGGCGCTGGCGACGAAAGACGACACGGCCCGCGGGCTCTTCTTCAACGGCGTGGTGTCCGCCGTTCGCACGATGGGAGGGGACGCGGCGGTGGAGCGCTGTCTGGCGGCCAGTGGCGAGACGCGCTTCATCGACTTCTTCAACTACCCGGTGGCCGCCTTCCTGCGGATGTCCTTCACGGCGGCGCAGGTGATGGGCCCGGAGCACGGCGGCTTCGACGGAGCGCTGCGGCGCATGGGCGTGGTGGCCACGACGGACTTCCTGTCTTCGGCGGCGGGCAAGACGCTGTTGTTGTTGGCGTCGGACAGTCCGAAGCGGCTCGTAGGCAACCTGCACTCGGGTTACCGCGCGGCGGTCAGCTACGGCGAGCGCGCGGTGAAGTGGACGGGCGACACCAGCGGCATCTTCACGATGAAGCGGGACTTCATGCCGCCCGCCTACCACGAGGGCACGCTCCAGGCCGTCATCGAGGCGGTGGGTGGCAAGCAGGTCCAGGTGCACGGCCGGCAGACGGGGCCGCTCGACACCGAATACACGCTGTCGTGGCAGTAGCCCTGGCGCGGGGCGCGTCGAAGGGGTGCAAGCGGTGGGCTGAAAAGCCCCTCACGGTCTGGAGGGAGATACGCCATGTCGCGAAAGCTCGGCGGTGCGGTGGGGATGTTGGGTGTCCTGTTGCTGTCGGCGCAGGCGGGGGCCAATGAGGTGGTGATGCAGTTCCGCACGCAGGAGGACCCGGCGAGCCCTGCGGACCCGGCGGTGTGCGCGGCGGCACCCTTCGAGGTGAACGTGAAGCTGGGCGGGAGTGTGTATGTGCCAGAGCACAATCCCAAGGACGGCAAGGTGGTGGATGGGGGCGGCCGACGCGTGGGCTCGGCGACGGCATGCGTCCAGGTGACGGACAGCGCCTTTCCCGCCGGGCAGCAGCTGAATGTCTACATGCGCTACAACCTGCCGGAGGGGCGCTTCACGGCGCGGGGCACGTGCACGCTGGTGAGCAACGACGTGCCAGCGGCGGGGCTGGTCCTGGCTGGCTGCGCGATGCGACTGGTGGACGTGCCCAAGGGCTTCGTGGGTGGCTCGGTGTCGAGCACCAGCGTCTTCAATCCCCGCAAGCTGCCGGGCTACGCCACAGGTTCGTATTACACGCTGTACGCCTACCGTGATGGCCACCAGCGTGACGCGAGCAAGGTGACGGAAGCGCATGCGGCCGAGGCCGCGGCGAGAGCGCGGGAGTAGTCGCCACTCGGCCACACTGGAGCCACGGGACTGGGCACGGGGCAAGCGCCGGACAGCGGTTTGCCCAGACACAGCCCACGTCGGTCCAGGCCCGACGAACGTGTCGAGCATGGCATTCCCCGCGTCGGGCCAACGGGCGATGATGCGCCCATGGACCGCAAGCGGATGGAGTTCTACACGGCACTCGGGTACCGGGCTCCTTCAGCCGCGGCAACGGCTCAGACGACGTCCGGAGTCGCTAGCGCCGACGTATCGGAGTTGCCGCCGCTCGGTCCAGACGACCTGGGCGCGCTGCGCGAGCGCTTCCTGCGCGAGCCGGAAGAGGTCCTGAGCCTCATCCGCCAGGACTTGGGCGCGCCCGTTTCAGAGGGAGCCCTGGTGCACGTGCTCCAGGAGCTGGAGCAGTCCTTACGCGAGCCCGAAGCCGCGCTCCAAGCCCTGCGGCAACCGGCATTCCAGGCACGGGCCTCGGTGTCACTGCCGCCGGACTTCACCTTCCCGTTGATGACGACTGAAATTCCCATCGACGCCTCGCGAACCCGCTTTGAGCCCGTGGCGGACCTGCGCGGATGGCTCCTGTTCAGCGGTCGCGCCTGGCTTCACGGCGGCTGGCATCGGGCGGAGTTCCGTCGGCACGACGATGCGCATCACGCCACGCGTTTCCGCTACGAGCTCCGCGAGCCCGCGCCGGGACGGCCGGTGGAGGTCGCGTTGTTCGGAGGCTTCGGCACGGGTGAGTACCCCGCGCGCTATGTGGCCCGTCAGCTCATCATGCGAGGCGAGCGGCTGGAGTACGCGGTGCACCTCGGGGGCGTGTACTACGCGGGCCGTCGGGGCGAATTCGACGCGCATGTGGCCGAGCCGCTCGAACCGTTGCTGCCCGTCACAACGCTGATGACGCTGAACGCGGGCCCGGAGATGCGTTCCGGAGGCACCCCCTTCTACCGCTACCTGGACGAGCGGCGAGGTGCTTCACGAGCGAAGCAAGTCCAGGAGGGAAGCTACTTCTGCCTGGCCTCGGAGCGCTTCCAACTCATCGGTCTGGACACCGCGTACTTCGAGCCAGGACGGCACCAGGAGCCCGCGCTCCTGAGTTGGCTGGAGTCAGTGCTGAAGGAGGGCCGCCAGCGAGGAGCAACGAACATCCTCCTGAGCCACGATGCGCCCTACCGATACGGAGAAGCAAGGCACGCCGGTTTGCTGGAAGACCTCCGGGAACTGGCGGTCGAGCGCGCACAGGTCGACGTGTGGTTCTGGGGCGCCACGCCCTACGGAGCACTGTTCGACCGGAGCGCCGCGCTCCCGTTCCTGGGAGGAAGCCTGGGGCACGCGGGTCTCCCGGTGCGAGCGGTGACGCCGGGCCTGAAGTCTCCAGCACCCGTGCGCTTCCTGGAGTCGCACGCACGCTTCCCCGAGTGGACAGACCTGAGGCCCGAACTGGGCAACAACGGCTATGGCTCGCTGCTGCTGCACGAGGACGGAACGTTGGGCCTCCAACTCCTGGACTGGCGGGGCAACGTTCGCTGCACGGCCAAGCTGGCCCGCGAGGGGGACGGCCCGCTGACGTACCAGCACCTCGAGACGTCCGAATCGGCGCTGTGAGCGCGCGGGCGCGGTGTCACAGCCAGACGCGCGTGTACCAAGGCGGTCGGGAAGGCACGCTCCTGCTCCGAGCCGGGTCGGCAGGACGCGGCACGGTGACGTACCGGAGCCGGTATCCGTGAGGCAGCGTCTTCCAGTACGTCACCTGCCACGGCGTCAGCACCTCGCCGTGCTTGGACTCGCCCACCGGCTGATGCACATCGCCGAGTGACTCATGGAAGTGGAACTCTGCGTCCGCGGCTTCAAGGCTCGCGGCCTCGATGACCCAGGCGTCCTGGGCCTCGTCGGCGGAGGGCTCCTGCCCCGCGTTGACGAACCGGCTCCAATCGGGCCTGGCGTGGTGCTCCCAGATGGCGCCGCCGGCATCCGTGAGCGAATAGCCAAAGGGAGTGCGGGACTGCCGGGCATCAATGGCGCTTGAAATCTCCTCGGGAGAGAACAGCTCCTGCAGCCCGTCCGGAAGCGCGTGGACGCGAATGAGTCCGCGCTCGGCGAGCAGCGACAGCCGCTCACACAGTTCCTCCCGGGACAGCCGCGGATCGTCCGCCATGTTGAGCGCGATGTGCGGGTTCGGCTCCACGAGCATGTGTAGGGGCGTGGGCAGCTCCATGGCGGCCTCCAGAAGCCAGAGGTCCAGGGTCTCCACTGGTGGGCTCTCACTAACGGGCGGTGCCATGCGTCCTCCTCACTCCTGGGGAATGCCACGCTCGCGCATGAAGATGTCCAGGGACTTCCGGGCCTTCGACTGGACCTTCTTCTTCAACAGGGGCGTCCACCCGAGCACCAGCCCGGTGGGGCCCAGCGCCTGACGGGACCAGGTCCAGAAGTCGAAGTGGTCGCGGTGCCGGACAATCTTCCCGTCGCGGAACTCGAACTCGGCATCGATGCGGTTGAGCACCTTCCTGCCGGTGCCGCTGAACGTGTAGTTCGCATCCCAGTGGGCGCGGCCCCGGTGGTCATCGGCCTGCACGTCGCGGAAGGTGACCTCCAGGTCCTTGCCGCGCTCGCAGAGCATGAGCCACATGGCACCGGGCTCCCGGCGACGGAGTCCGACGAAGGCGGCGTCGGAGAACTCCACCTCAGGGTGGTAGCAGGCGGCCATGGCTTGGGCGTCCCGGCGTTGGAACGCTGAGTAGAAGTCAGTGATGAGTTGGGCGTGCGGGTGCATGGGACAGGTGTAGCAGACCTGTCAGTGAAGACGTGCCAATTGCCCGGATGGCATCGTTTGGAGGGTGAAACTGGGGTGGTTCCGCTCGAGCGAACACCCCGCATGGGGTCCCGGTGGGGGGAGGGCCGTCGTGTGAACCGGTGGACCGTTGCCATGCGGAATCGGGCGGCGCAGAAGAGGCGTGCATGGCAGATTGCGGCCCATGGCTCGCGACATCGTCATCTGGCCCCATAAGGTCCTCACCTCGTCCACCAAGCCCGTGACTGACTTCGGCCCTCCGCTCGAGACGCTTTTGGAGCAGATGGCCGAGTCCATGAAGGAAGCCGAAGGCATCGGCATCGCCGCCAACCAGGTCGGCGAATCCCTGCGCGTGGCGCTGGTGGGACGGGAGGACGGCACCTTCTTCGAAATCGTCAATCCGCAGATTCTGGAGAAGAAGGAGCCGGTGACGATGGAAGAGGGCTGCCTGTCCGTCCCGCGCGAGTGGGAGAAGTGCCCGCGCTTCCACAAGGTGAAGGTGCGTTACCAGGACAAGTCCGCCGAATGGCATGAACTCGAGGCGGAAGGTCGGCTTGCGCACGTGCTGCAGCATGAAATCGACCATCTCGACGGGCACGTCTTCGTGGACCACCTGTCCAGCCTCAAGCGCACGCTCATCCTGGACCGGATGAAGAAGCTCCAGAAAGTGAAGGCCCGCCAGAAGGGCTAGTCAGGATGACAGGATGGCCGAAGCCGCCAGGGCCACGCGCTCCATCCCCGAGCGCGTGGCGCGATTCCGCGAGGACTACCGGCGCAAGCACGTGAGCCCTCGCTACTCTGGGCGCGCACACTTCGTCTTCACGAGCCTGGGCTCGCTGGCGGTCATCGGCTTCGCCGTGTCCCACCTGGAGGGAAGGCGGCCCCTGGAATGGCTGACGCTGCCCGCGGTCTTCCTGCTGGGCAACGTGGTGGAGTTCCTGGGGCACCGAGGGCCCATGCACCACCGCCGGTGGGGGCTGGGCCTTCTTTTCCAGCGGCACACCGAGCAGCACCACCGCTTCTTCACGCACGAGGCCCTGGCCTACGAGTCCGCTCGGGACGTGAAGATGGTGCTCTTTCCCCCGGTATTGCTGCTGTTCTTCCTGGGCGCCGTCGCCGCGCCACTGGGGGCGCTGTGCTTCGTCCTCATCTCGCCGAACGTGGGGTGGCTCTTCGTCGCATCGGCGGTCGGGTACTACCTGACGTACGAGTGGCTGCACTTCTGCCACCACCTGCCGCCCGAGCACCCGGTGGCCCGGCTCGCGCTGATGCGGCAGCTGCGCCGCCACCACGAAGCCCATCACGACCCTTCGAAGATGCAGCGCTACAACTTCAACATCTCGTTCCCGTTCGCGGACTGGCTCTTCGGGACGTCATGGCGGCCCGACAATGACCGTCGCTAGAAGCCCTGAACGCCAGGATCGCGCGTCCTGGCTCGGAGGGCTGGCTGCTCCCCGAGCGGTAAACCCCGGATTTTTCAGGTGGAATGCGCTTCCCCGGACCTGGGTTGTCACCAATGAAGGTGCGTTGAACCCGCAGGGGCGGATGCTGGGACACGGCGCCGATCAAGATCCATTGACGGGCAGGAAGCGGCGCGTTAGTAAGTGAACCCCTGCTCGCCGCCTCGGTGCCCGTCACCCAGGAGACGATCGGGAAGTATGGGCCGACGAAGTTTGTTGACCCTCAACGCGGCGGTGATAGAAGCCGCGCCCCTCGCAAAGAAGCCCGCGCACTGGCGCGGAAGGCACTTCGAGCGAGTCAGTACGACAATACGGAATACGGCAGTCAACGCAGCGAGTTGACAGGAGACGCGGTGGTGGTAGAAGCCGCGCCCCGACGAAGAAGCCCGGAAGAAAGGGCGGACGAGTCGAGGGAGTCAACGAAGCAGCGGTTGACAGGGAGGGCGGCAAAGCGGTAGAAGCCGCGCCCCTCTGGAGGAAATCAGCGGAAGCCACTGGGCGGCGCTGAAGACTCCGGAAGCCAGCAGGACGGCGAAAACAGCAGCTTGACAGAAGACGCCGAACTGAAATAGAAGCTGACACCCTGCCGGGCAGAAGAAGACGGCGAGGCAGCAACGAAGAGAGTGGTAGCAAGAAGTCGCCGGCAAGACAAGCGGCTCGGTCTTTGAAAACCAAATAGCAAGCCCAAGAAGAAGCTAGATTGCGGAAACCGCAGTCAATTTCTTAAGACGGTGCCAGCCAGGTCGCGCTGCGAAGCGCAGCCGGCAGCACTGTAACGAATCAGCGAG